>NZ_LABZ01000007.1 GCF_001043955.1 Methylobacterium tarhaniae
GCCCGGTCGGCGAGGCCGAGCATGTCGCGCACCGTCTCGGCGGTGACGTGGCCGGCGCCGTGGGCGATCGCCTGGTCGAGGAGCGAGAGCGAGTCGCGCACCGAGCCCTCGGCGGCCCGGGCGATGGCGGCCAGCGCCTCGGCCTCGGCCGAGACGCCCTCGGCGTCGCAGATCTTCCGGAGATGGGCGATCAGCGCCTCGGCCTCGACCCGGCGCAGGTCGAAGCGCTGGCAGCGCGACAGGATGGTGACCGGAACCTTGCGGATCTCGGTGGTGGCGAAGACGAACTTCGCGTGCGGCGGCGGCTCCTCCAGCGTCTTCAGGAAGGCGTTGAACGCCTTCTCGGACAGCATGTGGACCTCGTCGACGATGTAGACCTTGTAGCGCGCCGAGACCGGCGAGTAGCGGATGCCGTCGATGATCTGGCGGACGTCGTCGATGCCGGTATGCGAGGCGGCGTCCATCTCCAGCACGTCGATGTGCCGGGATTCCATGATGGCGGCGCAATGCAGGCCGAGCTTCGGCAGCCGGATCGTCGGCCCGGCATTCGGGTCGTCGGGCAGGGCGTAGTTGAGGCCGCGGGCGAGGATGCGGGCGGTGGTGGTCTTGCCGACGCCCCGCACGCCGGTGAGCATCCAGGCCTGCGGGATGCGGCCGGCCTCGAAGGCGTTCGCCAGGGTGCGCACCATGGCGCCCTGGCCGATCAGGTCGTCGAAATCCTTGGGCCGGTACTTGCGCGCTAGGACCCGGTAGGCGGGAGCCGGCGGAGCCGGGGCGGCGCTGAACCCGGGAAGACCCGGCTCGTCGATCGAGGGCGTGCCGGAGGTCTCGTCCATGCGCTCGCAGGGTCGTGAGGGCGGCCCCCGAGGCGGGGGCGCACGCGCTCCTGAAAGGGGTAGGGTGGGAGGCTGGACGAAAACCCGCTCGGTCTCGTTAGGGCTGCTTCCTTCCGGACCTGACCCGGTTGGCGAGTGAAACGTCCCTCGCCAACCTCCCGAGGCCTATATGGCGGGCCGGCGCCGGAAACGCAAGCGCGGCTCTGCCTCGGCGCGTGACTCCGTTCGGGCTGCGCGTTGTAAGAGCCTCGTTACCACCGGAGACCCCGCCGCATGCGCCTGCCGCTCCTCGCCGTCGCCCTCCTCTCCGCCACGGCTGCCGCCGCCGCTCCCTCCTACGGGCCAGAGCTCGAAGGGTTCGACTATCCCTATCCGGTCAGGCGCCACACCTTTGCGTCGCAGGGCCAGGACCTGGCGATGGCCTACATGGAGGTGACGCCGGAGCGCCCGAACGGCCGCACCGTCGTGCTGCTCCACGGCAAGAACTTCTGCGCCGCGACCTGGGGCGAGACCGCGGCCGTGCTGGCCCGGGCCGGCTACCGGGTGCTCGCCCTCGACCAGGTCGGCTTCTGCAAGTCGACGAAGCCCGCGGGCTACCAGTTCAGCTTCAGCCAACTCGCCACCAACACCCGTGGCCTGCTCGCCGCCCTCGGCATCGGACGAGCCACCATCGTCGGCCACTCGATGGGCGGCATGCTGGCGGCCCGCTACGCCCTGATGTTCCCGGAGGCGGTGGATCGGCTGGTGATGGTCGATCCCCTCGGGCTCGAGGACTGGCAGGCCAAGGGCGTGCCCTACCAGACCATCGACGCGGCCTACGCCACCGAGCGCAAGACGAGTGCCGCCGGCATCAAGGCCTATCAGCTCAAGTTCTACTATGACGACCAGTGGAAACCGGAATACGACCGCTGGGTCGAGATGCAGGCCGGGCTCTACGCCGGTCCCGGCGCCGAGCGGGTGGCCTGGAACCAGGCCCAGACCTCGGACATGATCTTCACCCAGCCGGTCGTGCACGAATTCGACCGGCTGCGCGTGCCGACGGTGCTGATGGTCGGGACCAAGGACCGAACGGCCCCGGGCGCCAACCGCGCCGCGCCGGCCCTCGCCGAGACCCTGGGGCGCTACGACCGGCTCGGGCCGGAGGTCGCGGCGCGGATCACGGGGGCGAGGCTGGTGATGTTCGAGGGCCTGGGCCACTCGCCGCAGGTCGAGGCGCCGGACCGGTTCCACGAGACGTTGCTGCGGGAACTGGCGGCCCGGTGAGGCGGTCTCCCCGCTCCATCGGCACGGTTTGTCCCGCCGCTACTTCCGCAGCAAGTCCAAAAGATCCCCCGGCAGATCCCCCCGCCGGGCCCGCTCGGCGAGGCACAAGAGCAGCGCCACGCTCGGCCCGTCGGTGATCGTGCCCGTCAGCGCCTCGCCCAAAGCCTCGGCGAAGGGGAGGCGGCGCACCCGCAGGCTCTCCTGCGGGTCGGGATGAGCCGGGCCGCGCTTCAGGTTCCAGGCGACGAAGCCCGGCACCCGCTCGCTCGAGATGCCCGGCGAGGCGTCGAGGCGCAGCAGCTCGAGCCAGGATTTGGCCTCGTCGCCGGTCTCCTCCTTGAGTTCGCGCCGGGCGGTGGCGAGCGCGTCGTCGGCGACCGGGCCGGAGCCGCGGGGCAATTCCCAGGTGAAGCGGTCGAGCACGTAGCGGTACTGGCCGATCAGAGTCACCCGCCCTTCCGGATCGACCGGCAGCACCGCGACCCCGAACACCTTGAAGCGCAGGGCGACGTGGGGATGCTCGCGGCCGGATTCGTGGCGCAACCGGTCGAGGTCGACGCCCAGATAGCGGTCCTCGTAGCGGCGCTCGCGCGAGAGCGTCACCCAGGGGTTGTGGCGGTCGGTCATGCGCGCCTGTCATCCGTGGCGGTCCCGCATCCGTGCAGGATGCGGGCCTGCAACGCGGGGTGGGGGGCGAAAGATCGCTCCGCCCCGGATCCTCAGAGAGTCTCCAGCAGCCGCTGCATCAGCCGCAGGCGCGGGGCGATCGAGGAGATCAGGCCGTATTCCTGCAGGGTGTGCGCCCCGTCGCCGTCGATGCCGAGCCCGTCGAGGGTCGGGATGCCGAGGGACGCGGTGAAGTTGCCGTCCGAGCCGCCGCCGGTGAGCGGCACCTCGCCGAGATCGATCCCGAGCTCGTCGCGGGCGAGCGCCTTGGCGTGGGCGTAGAGCGCGGCGCCGGCTTGCGACGCGTAGGGCGGCCGGTTCATGCCGCCGGTCACCGTCACGCGGAAATCCTCGGAGGCGCGAAGCCCGAGGATCCGGCCGGCGTAATCCTGCCCGTCGGCGGCGGTCACGACCCGCAGGTCGACGGCGAACCTGCAATGCTGCGGCACCACGTTCTCGGCGGTGCCGCCCGCGACGGTGCCGACCGTCGTGGTGACGCCGCGCGAATAGTCGGTCAGCCCCTCGATCTCCAGGATCAGCCGGGCGGCCTCCCGGATGGCGTTGCGGCCGTCGGCGTGGCGGGTGCCCGCATGCGAGGGACGGCCCTCGACATGGACATCGAAGCGCCCGACCCCTTTTCGCCCGGTCACCACCTTGCCGCCGTCGCGGCCGGGCTCGGTCACCAGCACGGCGGCGCTCGTCCGGCCCAGATCCTCGATCAGCCCGCGGGTCGATTGCGAGCCGGTCTCCTCGTCGCTGGTGAACAGGAAGGTGAGGGGGCGCCGCGCGAGGCCCGAGCGGGACGCCGCCGCGAAGGCCTGGAGCGCCAGCCAGGCGCCGCCCTTCATGTCGTAGACGCCCGGGCCGTAGAGGCGGTCGCCCTCGACCCGCACCGGCAGATCGTGGGCGAGCGTGCCGATCGGGTGCACGGTGTCGAGATGGGACAGGACCAGGAGGCCGGGCTCACCCGTCCGCGGCCCCGCCCGCAGGATCAGGTTGTCGCCGAAACCCTCCCGGCCCGGCACCCGCTCGGCGGCGAGACCCAGCGAGGCGGCCTCCTCGGCGACGAGATCCATCATCCGGTTGACGCCGTCAGTCGAATCCGTCGGGCTCTCCACCGCCAGCCAGCGCGAGACCGCCGCGACGGCGCGCTCCGGCGAGAGGTCGGTGGGCAAGGGGGAGGGGGTCATCGGGGGCCTCGGATCGGATGATCTAACAACGCGGATGTATCACCGCTTCGGCGCGCGACATGCGACACCATCGAGAAAAGCGCGCTACGTCTCCACCAGCCCCGTCGTGCTGCCCGAGGCCTCGGAATCCGGCCGGCCATGCGGCAGGGCGAGGTATTCCTCCGAGCGCATCTCGATCAGGCGCGAGACCGTGCGCTCGAACTCGAACGCCTCGCGGCCGGAATCGGCCAGATACAGCCCGGTCGGCTCGGCGGCGGCGGAGGCCAGCAGCTTGGTGCGGGTGTCGTAGAGCGCATCGACCAGGATGATGAAGCGCTTGGCCTCGTTGCGCTGGGCTAAGTCCATCACCGGGATCTCTTCGACGATCACGGTGTGGAAGCGCTCGGCCAGGGCCAGGTAGTCGGCGGCGCCGAGGGGCCGGGCGCAGAGATCCGCGAAGGTGAACCGGGCGACGCCGCCGGCCGCCTCGGGGATCGCCACCTCGTGGCCCTTGACCTGGATCGTCGTCGGCCGCCCCTGCGGCTCGCCGGACAGCGCCCGGAACGCCCCGGTGAGCGCCTGCGCCGCCGCCGCGTCCGCCGGCACGTGGTAGACCGGGCTGCCGCCGAGCTTCTCCAGGCGGAAATCGGTGCGCGAATCGAGCCGCACGACCTCGACCCGCTCCTTGAGCTGGTCGATGAAGGGCAGGAACAGGGCGCGGTTGAGCCCGCCCTCGTAGAGCCGGTCGGGCTCGACGTTCGAGGTCGCCACCATCACGGTGCCACGGGCGAAGAGCGCGGTGAACAGACGCCCGAGGATCATCGCGTCGGCGATGTCGGTGACGGTGAACTCGTCGAAGCAGAGCAGGCGCGCTTCCGCCGCCAGCGCCTCGGCCACCGGCTGGATCGGGTCGTCGCCCCGGGCGGTTCCCTGCTTCACCGCCTGGCGGTGGCGGTGGATGCGCTCGTGCACGTCGCCCATGAAGGCATGGAAATGGACCCGGCGTTTCGGGTTCGGGGCCGCCTCGTGGAAGAGGTCCATCAGCATGGTCTTGCCGCGGCCGACCAGACCCCAGACGTAGAGGCCGCGGGGACCGGCGACCGGATCCGGCTGGCGCCCGAACAGCCGGCCGAGGAGGCCCGGCTTCTCGGGAGGCGGCACCTCGGCGAGGTCGCGGATCAGCTCGTCGAAGCGGGCGACGAGGTCGGTCTGGGCGGCATCGCGCTCGATCGCACCCGACTCGACCAGGGCGTCGTAGCGGGTGGCGACCGGGCCACGGGCGGCGGAAGCGGGGCTGTGCGTCACCAGACGGGGATTATCGCGGCGCGCGGGCCCGCGCAATGCGGTGAGATCATGGCGGATGCATGCGCCGGCGGCACGGCCGCCGTGCCGTGCAACCCCGGAACGGGGATCCCATCTGCTGCATTGCACAATCTCGGTCGCCGACCGGGATGAGGAAACGCTCGAGATCGTGCCGTCCCCTGTCCGGAGAGCACCTCGAGAATGCCAGATACCCAACTGCCTGCCGGCACCCAGATCCGGCGCCTCTGGTCGACCGACCGCGATGCGGTCGTCACCCTGTTCCGCGGCCTCGACCCGCAATCCCGCTTCGACCGGTTCATGGGCGCGGTGAGCGAGGCCGCCGCGGCGACCTACGCGGCCCGTGCCGTTTCCGCCGAGGGCCTGGTCTTCGGCGCCTTCGCGGAGGGAACCCTGCGGGGGGTCGGCGAGCTGCGCCCCGCCGGCGCGGCGGCCGAGGCCGAGATCGCCTTCGCGGTGGCGCCCGGCCATCGCGGGCGCGGGCTCGGCGCCGCCCTCGGCGCGCGCCTCACGCAAGCCGCCCGCAACGGCGGCAAAAGCCGGCTGCACTTGCGTTGCCTGCCCGGCAATCGCCCGATGCGGGCCTTGGCGAGACGCCTCGGCGCCGAGCTGCGCCTCGACAGCCGGGAGATCCACGCCGTCCTGGCGCTCAGCCCGCCCACGCTCTTCTCGCTCTGGCGCGAGGGCATGGACGGCGTGTTCGACGCCGCGGTGGCCGCGTCGACGACCTGGCCGATCGTGAACCTGCCGATCATGGACCTGCCGATCTTGCCCGCCCTCTGATCGCCTGACCGCGCGCCGCCGACGGCGACGCGTCGCGGCGTCGTCCCGGGGCTGGTCATGCCGCCTCGGGACGACCTCGGGCAACGAAGCCCGCCCGTGGAATAGTGAATAAAACCTTAATCGAGACCCCGCCTCGCCACGATCCGGCCCCTCCCGTGCCGGATTGCCCGGGTCAAACCGGAGGCAAGACAGCAGGAGGGGACATCCGGATGCAGCCCGTCCGTACCACGAGCGGCGAGGACACCGCCGCGCAGATCCAGTCGAGCCTGGAGCGCTCCGTCGCGGCGGCGCTGCGCACCATCGCGGCGGTCCAGGCGGAGCGCAACGCGCCCCCGGTCCGGTCCGCCCGCCTGCGGCTCGCGACGGTCTACGGCGTCACCCGCCTCCGGCGGCGGCGCGAGCGGGACGCTCTCTAGCCCCGCGCCAACTCCCAGCCCCGCTCGGCGAGCGCGATGCCCAGCGCCCCCTTCTGGCTCGCCTCGTCGCTGGAGGCGTTGCCGGCCATGGACCGGGCGAGCACGCCTTCCAGGATCACCGCCAGGCGGAAGAGCGCGAAGGCGACGTGGAACGGCGTGATGCCGTCGCGCCGCCCGGTTCGCTCGCAGTAGCGGCGCACATACTCGTCCTGGGTCGGGATGCCGAGGGCGGAAAGGTCGCGCCCGAGCATGCCGCGATAGGCGGTCGGCGCCGTGTTGTAGGCGATGCAGTTATAGCCGAGATCGGCCAGCGGATGGCCGAGCGTCGCCAGCTCCCAGTCGATGATGCCGATCACCCGCGGCTCGGTCTTGTGGAAGATCATGTTGTCGAGGCGGAAATCGCCGTGGACGATCCGGGTCTCGTCGCTGTCGGCCGGGATATGGGCCGGCAACCACTCGGCGAGGCGGTCGATCGCCGCGTTCTCGCGGGTCTTCGACGCGACCCACTGCTTCGACCAGCGCTCGATCTGGCGCTGGAAGTAGTTGCCGGCACGGCCGAAATCGGCGAGCCCGATCGCCGCCGGGTCGACGAGGTGGAGGCGGGCCAGGGCCTCGTTCATGCCGTAATAGATCGGCGCCCGCTCCTCGCGTGCCAGCTCGGGCAGCATCGGGTCCCAGAACACGCGGCCGTGCAGCCGCTCCATCAGGTAGAACGGCGTGCCGATGACGGCCGGATCGGCGCAATAGGCCACCGCCTGCGGCACCGGCACGTCGGTGCGGGCGAGCGCCTGCAAGACGCGGAACTCCCGGTCGACCGCGTGGGCGGAAGGCAGGAGCTTTCCGGGCGGCTGCTTGCGCAGCACGTATTCCCCGGCCTCGGCCATGACCAGGAAGGTCGGGTTCGATTGCCCGCCGCGCATCTGGCGCAGCTCGTTCATCCGCCCGAGCCCCTGCTGGGCGAGGAACGCCTCCAGCGCCTCGGTCGGGAAGCGGTGCGCCTCGCGCACCGGGATGGTCTCGGGCAGGTCGGACGGGGATGGGGCAGTCATGCGACCTTCGCGGCCTCTCGCGTGCGTGTCCGGCCTGGACCATGCCCCAGCCGGGGCGCAGGGTCATTCCTGCACCGCAGCAATTCGTCGGGAGATGTGTGTAGCCCACTGATTTCGCCGCATTTTCCGGCGATCGGGTGGGCAAGCGCACCCCCCGCGACTAGAGTGCCCGCATGATTCGCGCATCCCTCCTCGCCACCCTCGGCCTGTTCGCCCTCGTCCTGCCCGCCGAAGCCCGGCCGAAGCCCAAGGCGGAGGCCGCGCCCGCGAGCCTCCAGGCCAGCCCCATCGGCACCTTCGGCGACTGGAACGTCTTCGCCGCCGGCGAGGGCAAATCGCGCATCTGCTACGCCATCAGCCAGCCGCAGGTGCGGCTGCCGAAGAGCCTCAAGCGCGATCCGGCCTACCTCTTCGTCACCGTGCGCAAGGGCGAGAAGGTCAACAACGAGGTCGCGGTGATGCTCGGCTTCGCGCCCAAGCCCGGCAGCAGCCAGGCCACCACCACCGCGGCGGCGAACGGCGCCGTGCCGGCCCCGGCCTCCACCGCCTCCGATCCCAGCCTGGCGATCGGCTCGGCGCGCTACGCCCTCGTGGTGAAGGGCACCAACGCCTGGGTGCAGAACCCGGCCGACGAGAGCAAGGTCGTCGCCGAGATGGCCCGGGGCAAGAAGGTGGTCATCAAGGCCGTCTCGCAGCGCGGCAACGCCTCGACCGACGAATACGCTCTCGACGGCTTCGGCGAGGCGATGAAGCGCACCCGCGAGGAGTGCAAGTAGAGACGTCAAGACGGGTGCGGAGAAAGTACTGCGTCATCCCGGGCTCCGCTTTCGCGGCCCCGGGATGACGCGGAGGGTTTCGCCGGCATCGATGGTGCGCCCTCGACGCGATTCGGCGCCCGCCCATCGCGTTTCGGCCCGAATACCCCTATATGCGCCTGTCATCCGTTTCATCCGAAGGTCTGAGATATCATGGCGACGGCGTCGTTCGACACCGCCCGGCGCGGGACTGGCGCCGTACCGGCAACACAAGCCCATCCCGGTCCGGCACCGGCGATCGAGAAGACGCCCGAGATCCGCCCCGAGGCGCTGGAGACCACCGGCCCGACCTCCCTCGTCGGCCTCACCCGCGAGGCCCTCAAGGGCCGCCTCGCCGCCATCGGCGTGCCCGAGCGCGAGCAGCGCATGCGCGCCGGCCAGCTCTGGCACTGGATCAACGTCCGCGGGGCCTCGTCCTTCGACGAGATGACCAATGTCAGCAAGGTGCTGAAGAACCAGCTCGCCGGCATCCACAATCTCGACCGGCCCGAGGTGGTGAGCGAGCAGGTGTCGCGCGACGGCACCCGCAAGTGGCTGATCCGCATGCCGCCGACCGGCCGGCACGACCACAACCGCGGCGCCGAGATCGAGTGCGTCTACATCCCGGCCAACGACCGCGGCACGCTCTGCGTCTCGTCCCAGGTCGGCTGCACCCTGACCTGCTCGTTCTGCCACACGGGCACGCAGCGCCTGGTGCGCAACCTCTCGTGCCAGGAGATCGTCTCGCAGCTGGTGGTGGCCCGCGACCGCCTCGGCGACTGGCCCGGCAAGACCCCGCCGAAGGGCGCCTTCGTGCCGGTCGACGGCTCGCGCTTCGTGTCGAACATCGTGTTCATGGGCATGGGCGAGCCGCTCTACAACGTCGACAACGTCATCGACGCGGTCGGCGTGATGAGCGACCACGAGGGCCTCGGCCTGTCGCGGCGGCGCATCACCGTCTCGACCTCCGGCGTGGTGCCGCAATTCGAGCGGCTCGGCCTCGAGGCCAACGCCATGCTGGCCATCTCGCTGCACGCCGTGCGCGACGACCTGCGCAACGAGCTGGTGCCGCTCAACCGCAAATACCCGATCCGCGACCTGCTCCAGGCCTGCCGCGACTACCCGGGCGTGTCGAATGCCCGCCGCATCACCTTCGAGTACGTGATGCTGAAGGGCGTCAACGATTCCGACGCCGAGGCGAAGGAGCTGGTGCGCCTGCTCAAGGGCATCCCGGCCAAGATCAACCTGATCCCGTTCAATCCCTGGCCCGGCTCCAAGTACGAATGCTCGGACTGGGAGCGGATCGAGCGCTTCTCCGAGATCGTGTTCAATGCCGGCTACGCCTCGCCGGTGCGCACGCCGCGGGGCCGCGACATCCTGGCGGCCTGCGGCCAGCTCAAGAGCGAGACCGAGAAGCTGCGCGCCCGGGCCCGGCTGATGCTGGAAGAGGGCATCGGCGCCGAGGGCGTCTACGCGGCGGCCCACGACGACGACTGACGGGACGAACGGGATGTCCCTCGGCCGTCTCCTCGCCGTCGCGACCGCGCTCCTGATGGCGATCGCCTGCGGCGGGATCGCCCTCGGGATCGGCGTCGTGATGGATCCGGTCCTGCGCGACCTCCTCGGCACGCTCGGCCTGTCGGGCCTCGAAGCCGTTCTGTCCGACCTTGCCGAGGGCTACGCCCCCGATCCCGGCATGGTCGAGGGCGCGGTGAGTCTGGGCCGCGCGATCCTGCTCCTCGTCGCGGTGCCGCCGGTTCTCAACGCCATCGTCGGCGAGGTGCTGGGCTGGCGGGCCCTCGCCTGGTACGGCGGCGCCACCGGGCTGCTCACCGCCCTCCTGCCCTGGCTGATGCGCGGCGCCAGCGGGCCGGCAGGGGCCGGGGAGGGGCGGGGGACGGCGCTCCTGTTCTGCGCCGGCGGGGTCGCCGGCCTCGTCTACTGGCTCGCCGCCGGCCGCTTCGCCGGGCGCGGGCCGGCGACGATGTGGGCCGCGCCACCGCGGCGGTGACCCGGCGAGACGTCTGCCACCGGTCGGCGCCCGTCAATCGTCTACCCGTTACCGCAGGTGCAGGCGCGTCGAGGTTGTGGGAGTCGTCGGGATCGCCGAGAGCAGCGCCCGGTCGCGTTGCGACCGGGCGCTGCTCTCGGTCTCTGATTTTGCCGCATGTTCTGCGACGAACCGGTACCCGCTTCGTCGGACAATGCTCTCGTCCCGTGAAAGTCTCGTTCGGAGTCGAGGGCGCCGGGTAGGCTTTCCGTCGAAGTCATTCCCGAGAGATCCGCCCCCTGCGCCTGGCGGCGGGCACGGCCATCGTCGGCGCCGTCAGCGCACGGTGAGCAGGATGCGGGCCGCGAAGGTGCCGAACAGCCCGGCAAACAGCCAGTCGATCCCCCGCATCAGCCGCGGCCGGGCCTGGAGCGCGCCGGTGACCCGGGCGGCACCGAGCACCATCAGGATCCCCAGCGGCAGCGACAGGCCCACGAAGGTGAAGCCCAGGAAGGCGAGCTGACCGGTCGGGTCGGGAGCGTCGGCACGCACGAATTGCGGCAGGAAGGTCAGGAAGAACAGCACCACCTTGGGGTTGGTGAGGTTCACGCCGAGCCCGAGGCAGAAGGTGCGCCACGCTCCGCCCCGCACCGTCTCGGCCCGCACGGTCAGGGCCGAGCCGCGGCGCAGGGCGTCGATGGCCAGCCAGGCGAGATAGAGCGCACCCACCACCTTCAGCACCGTGAAGGCGGTGGCCGAGGCGGCGATCAGCGCCGAGATGCCGAGCACGGCGGCGAGGGTGTGGATCAGGGTGCCGAGGCTCGTCCCCAGAACCGTGACGATCCCGGCGCGCCGCCCCGACCCGATGGTCCGGGCGAGCGTCAGGCTCATGTCCGGTCCGGGCGTGACGAACAGCACCAGGCAGGCGGCGAGATAGGCCAGCAGCGTCGGGGTGTCGGGCAGAAAGCTCATCGGGGGCTCCGCGGGGAGGCTGACCCGGTCAGTACCCGCCCGCGAGCCCCATGCAAGCCGGAAAAGGCCGGTCCGAGGCCCGGCGCAGGCCGCCCAACGAGGCGCGCCCGCCCGGGAGGATTCCGGGCGGGCGCGAGTGACGCCGATGATCGGGGAGGCGTCAGAAGGTGATGCCGCCCTCGATCATGTAGCGATCCTGCGAGGTGCGGTTGCCGGTACGGCCGAAGCCGGTGCCGAGCGTCCCGAAGGCCAGATCGCCGCGGGTGATGTCGTAGAGCTGCACCCGCGAATACTCGCCGCGGACGAAGAAGCGGTCGAAGGTGAAGGTCGGGGTGACGGTGAAGGACAGGGCCGAGCTGCCCGGGCCGTAGAGCAGGCTGGTGAAGCCGGCATTCGGCACACCGGTCTGGGTGATGTACTCGACGCGGCCGGCCAGCGCGAAATTGTCGTTGAAGGCGTAGCTCGCCAGGACCGCGCCGCCATAGGTCGAGGCGCCCTCGACGATGCCGATCCGGTTGTCGCGCGCGACGTTCGTGTACTGGAAGTAGGGCGTGATCGTCCACGGCCCGTTCGAGTAGGTATAGTTGACCGACAGGATGCCGCTGTTCTGCTGGAACAGCGGGGTCGCGAAGGCGTAGCGGATGCTGCGCGACAGCACGTCGGTGCGGTCGAGGTTCAGGCCGCCGTTGATGCCGAAGGTGTTGTTGTCGTCGAGCTTGTAGGTGATGGCGCCGGTGAGCCAGCTGATGTTGCCGGAGAAGAACCCGTCGGTGCCGGCCACCGAGGCCGACCACGGGCCGTCGCTGTAGTTCACCTGCACGCCGTGATTGATGATGTTCTCCTGATTGAACAGGAGGCCACGGGAGATGTTCAGGTTCTGGAAGGTGAACGGAGCCTCGGTGCCGATCAGGGTCGGCATCCGGCCGCCCTGGATCGACCAGTTGTCGTTGAACACGTACTTGCCGAAGGCGACCGGCAGGGGCGTGAACAGCAGGTCGGTCTGGTCGAGGGCGCTGTAGTTCAGGAAGCCGAGGGCCGGGATCGCGTAGGCACCGGCCTGGACGTAGAACTGGAACGGCCCGTCGGCCTTCTGGATCCAGCCCTGGATGTTGGTGAAATCGACCCGGGCCGCCCGGTCGCTCGGCAGCGGCGCGGCCGAGAACGGGAAGGGATTGGTCTGGGTGTAGGCGTAGCCGGTGATAGCGCCGCCGACATAGATGTCGCCGAAGCCGCCGAGGGTGAAGCAGGACGGGTTCGGGTTCGGCTTGATGATGCCGCCATAGGCCGGCAGCGACAGGGTCGCCTTGCAAGACTCGACAACGGCCACCGGGGCAGGGGCCGGGGCGGCCAGGTCGGCGGCGTAGGCGGAGCCGGACGACAGCAGGGCGACGGTCAGGCTGCTGAGGGTGAAGCGCATTGCCACGGGCGGGACGTCCATCTGGGGCCGAAGTCGGCCGGTTCAACTGCGGTCAAGCTGGCAGTGTGGCGGCAGCGTGGCAAAACCAATTATTGGGCTTTTGCTCAAAAAATAGGCAAACTAGGCAACGTTGCGACGCTGTATCCGGCGCAGTGTCTTTCGCGCAACGCGGATTGATACTTGGTTGATGTAGGCGGGAACTGTCCTGACGCGCCTTGGCTTTGGGGAAGGCGGACGAGATCCAGGCCATCGCGTCGCCGGCCATTCCCGGCCGGACCGGTCACCCGTCGCGCAGGCGGCGCGCTCGAATCACGGGGCGCCGCGGACCCGTCGCGTCACACCTCCTCCGCCAGCACCCGCCGCAGCCAGTCGAGGAAGGCCGCCGCGGCCGGCGAGAGCGGGCGGTCGGCCGCCGGCACGGCCGCGAAGCCGTTCGCGAAGCGGTGGAGGCCGCAGGGCGCGACGAGGCGGCCCGCGGCGAGGTCGTCGCGCACCAGCATGTGCTCCACCACGGCGACGCCGAGGCCCGACAGGGCGGCCTCGATGCACAGGCCGTTGTGCGGGAAGGCGATGTCCCGCTCCGCCGCGATCCGCACACCGGTCGCCGCCTCCCAGGCCGGCCAGGAATGCGGCGTGTATTCGTGGACGATGCGGGTTTCGGCGACGAGGCGCCCGCCTTCCGCCCGGACCGGGTAGCCGGGGGCGCAGACCACTCCGAAAGCGACGTCGCCGAGGAGGGCCGCCCTCGCCTCGTCGCGGATCGGGTGGGCGAGCCGGTCCCAGCTCAGCACCAGGTCGGCGCCGTCGTCGCGGATCTCCCGGGCCGAGGTCATCGAGAGGCGCACCTGCACCGTCGGCCGCTCGCGGTAGAAGCCTGCCAGCCGCGGCACCAGCCAGCGCATCGCGAAGGTCGCCCCGCAGGCGAGGTGGACAGTCGCGCCCCGCCCGGCATCGCGCAGACGCTGGTAGCCCCGCTCCAGGTCGTCGAGCACCCCCGCCACCACGCCCCGGAACGCCTCGCCGGCAGGGGTGAGCCGCAGGCCGGTGCCGGCCTTCTCGAACAGGACCGTGCCGGCCTGCTCCTGGAGCGCCCGCACCTGGCGCGACACCGCCCCGTGGGTACGCCCGAGTTCCTGCGCCGCCTTCGTGACCGAGCCGAGGCGCGCCGTGGCCTCGAAGGCGCGCAGGGACGACAGGGGCGGCAGCTGGCGCATGGCGGCCTTTCCGTGAGTTTCGCGCACGAAGCGGAGTCAAGAACTCAATATACGGCGGCGCGCGTCCCGGGTAGCTGTGCGGCGCACGCATCGAAGGAGAGACATCGTGGCCGCCACCGTCATCCCGTTCCCGACGCAGCGTTCCGCCGGCGCCCCGCGGGCGCCGACCGTGAGCCGCGCGCACGAACCGCGCCTCGCCGGCGTGGCGATCCTGAAGCGCTGGTTCCGGCGCTGGGACGCCCGCCGCAGCCTGGGACGCGACCTGCCCTTCATGACCGACGAGACCCTGGCCGATGTCGGCCTCTCCCGCCGGGAGGCCCTCGCGGAGGCGCGCCGCCCGTTCTGGCAGGCCGGCACGCACGATGCGGCGTGAGGCAAGTGGCTGGCCAACAAGTGGCTGGCCCAACTCGCTGAGCCGGACGGCCGAACCATGTGCCGCAGCCGGTTGACCGGCCGCGGCACCGCTGCCAGCCTGCTCCCGCCGGGGCCCGCCAGAAGACGCCCCGCCGGGAGGATCCATCGTGTCCCTACGCGTTCGCGCCGCCGTTCTGCACCATGCCCCCGTCGCGCGGCCCTATGCCGAGACCCGGCCGCTGCGCATCGAGACGATCGAGCTCGATCCGCCGGGGCCGGACGAGGTGCTGGTGAAGATCGCCGGCGCCGGCCTGTGCCATTCCGACCTCTCGGTCATCAACGGCGACCGGGTGCGGCCGGTGCCGGTGGCCCTCGGGCACGAGGCCTCCGGCATCGTCGAGGAGCCCGGGCCCGGCGTCATCGACCTCAAGCGCGGCGATCACGTGGTGATGTCCTTCGTGCCGACCTGCGGCGGCTGCGCGCCCTGCCGCGAGGGGCGCGGCGCCCTGTGCGAGCCCGGCAACGCCGCCAATGCCCGCGGCACGCTCCTGTCCGGCGCCAAGCGCATCCGCTGCGACGGGGCGGAGGTGAGCCACCATAGCGGCGTCTCGGCCTTCGGCGAGTACGCGGTGATCTCGCGCCGCTCGATCGTGAAGATCGATCCCGACATTCCGCTCACGGAGGCCGCCCTGTTCGGCTGCGCGGTGATGACCGGCGTCGGCGCGGTGGTGAATACCTGCCAGGTCCGGATGGGCCAGAGCGTCGCGGTGGTGGGTCTCGGCGGCGTCGGCCTCTCGGCGCTGATCGGCGCCGTCGCCTGCGGGGCGGGCCGGATCGTCGCGGTCGACCTGTCGGAGGACAAGCTGCGGATCGCCCGCGAGCTCGGCGCCACCGACACCTTCCTGGCCTCCGATCCCGACGCGGTCGCGGCGATCCGCGACGCCACCGATGGCGGGGTCGATTACGCGCTCGAGATGGCCGGCTCGGTCAAGGCCTTCGATACCGCCTACCGCATCACCCGCCGCGGCGGCACCACGGCGACCGCCGGCCTCGCCAACCCGAACCACAGCTTCACCCTGCCGCCGGTCGGGCTCGTCGGCGAGGAGCGGGTGGTGCGCGGCAGCTACATGGGCTCCTGCGTCCCGGCCCGGGATATCCCGCGCTATCTCGCGATGTACCGCCAGGGCCGCCTGCCGGTGAACAAGCTGATGACCGGCACCCTCACCCTCGACCAGATCAACGAGGGATTCGACCGGCTGGATCGCGGCGAGGCGATCCGGCAAGTCATCGCGATGTGAGCGCAGCCTGATCCCGATCGGGCCGCACCAGTCGCGGCGCGGTCCGATCGGGTCGCGCCGCAGCGTTCACGGATCTCACGAGCGTGTCGGCCAGGGCACGCTCGGTGTTTTTCTTGCGCAGACCTCCACCCTCGACCGCACGCCTCGCCGGGCGAGGCGGCGCCGCACTTGCCCGGGCTTCGGCGCCATGCATCGATGGCGGAAAGCGACGAGGGGCCGCCCGCTGCCGGCCCGAAGGATCTTCTTTCTCAAGGACGTGCCATGGGGCTGTTTCAGGATGCCTTCTCCCGGTTCGGCCGGGTCGTCATGTCCTATGCCGGAGACACCGCCTTCCTCCACGCCGCCTGCTCGGCGGCGGCCACCGTGATCCTGGCCGACCAGGAGATCGACGAGGAGGAGATCGAGACGGCGCTGGCCGACCTCAGCAACAACCCGATCCTGCACAAGTCCTACGGCGTGCTGAAGCTCGAGCAGGAGCTGCACGAGGCGATCGCCCGGGCGAAGAGCCGGGCCGGGCGGCTGGAGAACCTGCGCCTCGTCGGCGCCATCGCCGACCGGCCGCTGGAGCAGCGCCAGGACGTCTTCCTCATCGCCGCCGACGTCGCCGACCAGGGCGGCATCAGCGACCTGGAGCACAAAGCCCTCGACGACATCGCCGAGGTGCTCGGCGTCGAGAAGATGGCCTTGCTGGGACTGTAGGGCCTGACACCGCGCGGTCCCGCCATATCTCCTCCGCGACCCGAAGGATGGGGAGTGTCGGCGATGGATGTCGGATTTCTCGGGCTCGGCCGGATGGGCCGGCCGATGGCCCTCAACCTGGTGAAGGCGGGCCATCGCGTCCGGGTGTGGAACCGCTCTCCCGAGGCCGCCGAGGCCCTGCGCGCCCACGGCGCCGAGCCGGTGGCGACCCCCGCCGAGGCCTTCCGGGGCGACGCGGCGGTGACGATGCTGGCCGACGATGCCGCGCTCCGTGCCGTCCTCGTCGAGGGCGGCCTCCTCGACCAGGCCGAGAAGCCGGGCGTCCATCTCGGCACCAGCACCATCTCGGTCGCGCTCGCCGAGGAGCTGGCGGCGGTGCACGGCCGGGCGGGCGTGCCCTACGTCTCCGCGCCGGTCTTCGGCCGGCCCGACGTGGCGGAGATGGGCAAGCTCAACATCCTGGCGGCCGGGCCGGACGACGCCATTGCCCGGGCGCAGCCGCTCCTCGACGCGATGGGGGTGAAGACCTGGCGCTTCGGCGAGGTGCCGGCCCGGGCCAACGCGGTCAAGCTCGCCGGCAACATGATGATCGTCGCGGCGATCGAGGCGATGGGCGAGGCCGCGGCCCTGGGCGAGGCGCACGGGGTCGCCGCCTCCGACCTCCTCGACCTTCTGACGAACACGATCTTCGCCGCCCCGGTCTACAAGAATTACGGCGGCTCGATCGCCGCGGGCCGCTACGAGCCGCCGGGCTTCGGCCTGGCGCTCGGCGCCAAGGACGTGCGCCTGGCGCTCGCCGCGGGCGAGGCCGCCCGGGTGCCGATGCCGCTCGCCAGCGTGTTGCGCGACAGCCTGCTCGACGCGCTGGCGCATGGCGACGGGGAGAAGGACCTGGCGGCCCTGGCGACGGTGTCGATGCGGCGGGCGGGGCGGGGATAAGCTCGCCGCGGGGGAGTCCTGTCGGGGACCGCCCGGGGTCGTGTTCCTTGGCATGGTGTGGCTGAGCGAAAGCGGGAGAGCCCGCCTGCGCGCCCTCGATAGCGCTGTCGCAGGCGGGATCTCACGCGGGGGTGGAAATCGGCGGTGACGGGTCAGGATCGGGTTGCGAGCACCAACCCCGGACCCGGCAGATTCCCGATGACCGATGCCGTTACGAGCTTGCGGGCGCTGGCTGAGACGAGCCTGGAGCCCGATGTCTTGCGCGGGGGCACGATCCGATCTCCGATCGCCGACACCTCAGGATGAGGTTGCGGGTGGGAAAGCCCCACGCCCGCTGGTTTCACGCCGCTGTCGTGTGCTGTGATCCCGTCACTCGGCGTCAGGCTGACGGGCGGGATGGGCCATGGCGAAAGCGGGATGGGCCGCGGCGAGTGCGGCCACCCGCGTGATCCGCGGGAACGGAGCCAGCGGCACGGCGAAGCGCTCGGCGGCGTAGACCTGCGGCACCAGATAGACGTCGGCGAGCCTCGGAATGGGGCCGAAGCAATATCCGTCATCGCCGATCAACGCTTCGACGGCCGCGAAGCCCTCGGAGATCCAGCGGCCGATCCAGGCGCCGACCTCCTCCTCCGACCGGCCGAGGTCGCGCCTCAGGTGGTTGAGTGGGCCGACATTGTGCAGCGGATGGATGTCGCAGCCGATGATCGCCGCCACCCCCCGCACCCTGGCCCGCGCGACCGGGTCCGCCGGCAGCAGCGGCGGCTCCGGATAAACCTCCTCCAGGTACTCGATGATCGCCGGTGACTGGATCAGCACGCTGCCGTCATCGAGAGCGAGGCTCGGCACGCGTCCTTGCGGGTTGATCCGGCGGTAGGCCTCGCCGCGATGCTCGCCGCCGTTGCGCACGAGGTGCACCGGCATCGGCTCCGGCGTCAGGCCCTTGAGCGCCAGGGCGATGCGCAACCGGTAGGACGAGGTCGAGCGCCAGTAGCCGTAGAGCTTCATGCGATCGCTCCGAGGATGGCCGCCCGGCACTCGCCGAACCCCACCGTCGCGAAGCCCTCGCGGATACCCCGGGCCCGCAGGACGATCTCGTCGCCGTCCTCCAGGAACCGTCGCTCCTCGCCCGAGGCGAGCCGGATCGGCTCCCGGCCGCCCAACGTCGCCTCGACGAGGCTGCCGCAGGCGTCGCGGTCCGGCCCGGAGATCGTGCCCGTCCCGAGGAGGTCGCCCGGCTGCAGGTTGCAGCCGCCGCTGGTATGGTGGGCCACCATCTGGGCCACCGTCCAGTACATGTGCCGGGCGTTCGAGGCCGAGATCCGGTGCGGGGGCAGGCCGGCCTCGCGCAGGCTTGGCGTCACCAGCAGCACGTCGAGGCGAAGGTCGAACGCGCCGCCGGCCTGGTCGGCCTCGTCGATGAGATAGGGCAGGGGGGCGGGATCGCCCGCAGGCCGCGGGGCTTGCGGGACGCGGAACGGCGCCAGCGCCTCCGGCGTGACGATCCAGGGCGAGATCGTCGAGGCGAAGTTCTTGGCCAGGAACGGCCCGAGCGGCTGATACTCCCAGGCCTGGATGTCCCGCGCAGACCAGTCGTTGAGCAGGCAATAGCCGGCGATGTGCTCCTGCGCCCGCCCGATCGGGATCGGCGTGCCGAGGTCGTTGCCGGCGCCGATCCACACCCCGAGCTCGAGTTCGAGGTCGAGGCGGGACGAGGGGCCGAAGCTCGGCGCGGCCGCGTCCGGCGCCTTGGACTGGCCGCACGGCCGGCGCACCGGGATCCCCGAGGGCCGGATCGAGGAGGCGCGGCCGTGATAGCCGATCGGCACGTGCTTGTAGTTCGGGAGCAGCGGATTGTCGGGCCGGAACTGCTTGCCGATGTTCTCGGCATGGTGGATGCCGACATAGAAGTCGGTGTAGTCGCCGATTCGTGCGGGCAGGTGCAGCGTGCAGGACGCCGCCGCATGCAGCAGCGGGGCGACGCGGTCGCGGTCCGGCGATCCCGCGCGCAGCAGGTCCGACAGGCGCGCCCGCAGGGCGCGGCGCGGCCCCGCCCCCAGGGCGAGGAGCGGGTTGAGGTCCGCCCCGCCGGCGGCCTCTGCGGCTATTGCGGCTTCGCCGGAGAGCAGCCCCGCGGCCAGCAGGGCCGGCAGGTCGAGGATCTGGTCGCCGATGGCGATGCCGGCCCGGCGCGCGCCGTCTCGCGGCGAGAACACCCCGAAGGGCAGGTTCTGGAGCGGGAAGTCCGGATGCCCGTCCGCCCCCGGCACCCAGGAGCGGAGAGCGGCGTCGTGGGTGTGGTCGAGTCCCGTCATCAGCGGGCCTCCGGGCGGCTCGGGTCGAAATGCTTGGCGAGCTTGCGCCCGTAGGTGGCGTAATCCTTCTGCAACGCCGGGGTTTCGGCGGCGAAGCGGCTGACCTTCTGGGGAAACCGCGTCTCGAACATGAAGGCGAGCGTTCCCTCCAGCTTGTGGGGCTTCAGCTCGGCATTCGAGGCCTTCTCGAAGGCGTCGACGTCCGGCCCGTGCGGCAGAAGCGTGTTGTGCAGCGAGGCCCCGCCCGGCTGGAAGCCGCCGCCGGTCTTGGCATCGTAGACCCCATAGACCAGCCCCATGAACTCGCTCATCACGTTGAGGTGGTACCAGGGCGGCCGGAAGGTGTTCTCCGCCACCAGCCAGCGGTCGGAGAAGATCACGAAGTCGATATTGGCCGTGCCGGGCGTCTCGGACGGCGAGGTCAGCACCGTGAAGATCGACGGATCGGCGTGGTCGAACAGGATCGGGCCGACCGGCGAGAATTTTCTCAGGTCGTACTTGTAGGGCGCGTAGTTGCCGTGCCAGGCGACCACGTCGAGGGGCGAATGGGCGATGTCGGCCGCCCACAAGGACCCGCCCCACTTCACCAGCATCGTGCCGGGGGCGTCGCGGTCCTCGTAGGCCGCCACCGGGGTCAGGAAGTCGCGCTGGTTGGCCAGGCAATTGGCGCCGATCGGGCCACGCTCCGGCAGGGTGAAGGCGCCGCCGTAATTCTCGCAGAGATATCCTCGGGCCGGGCCGCCCAGGAGTTCGACGGCAATCTTCACCCCGCGCGGGATCACCACGATCTCGCCGGGCGCGACCTCGATCACCCCGAACTCGGTGCGGAAGCGCAAGCGGCCCTCCTGCGGCACCACCAGCATCTCGCCGTCGGCGTTGTAGAAGTACTCGTCCCGCATCGACCGGGTGGCGAAGTAGAGGTGCGCGCCCATGCCGGCCTGGGCCCCGGCATCGCCGGCCGTCGTCATCGAGCGGATGCCCTCGACGAAGGAGAGCGGATCGGCCGGGATCGGCACGGGATCCCAGCGGAGCGGCGCCGGCGGCAGGTCGGCGGACTCGGCCGGGGCGGTGAGCCAGAGGCGGGATTCGACCTTCCGGAACGCTCCCCAATGCATCGCGGTCGGGCGGATGCGGTAGAGCCAGGAGCGCTCGTTGGTGGTGCGCGGCGCGGTGAAGGGCGAGCCGGAGATCTGCTCGGCGTAGAGGCCGTAGGGGCACTTTTGGGGCGAGTTGCGGCCGACCGGCAGGGCCCCGGGCAGGGCCTCGGTCTCGAAGCCGTTGCCGAAGCCGGACATGTAGCCCGGATAGATCTGCGTCGCGGCGGGTTCGCCGGCCGCAACCGGGCGGGCCTGCTGGTTCATGGATGCATCTCCCCTCTCGGTGCCACGCGTATCGCGTAGGCCGATCATTGCTCGTCGTCTCGTGGCTTCAACGCGGGGCGGCCCCGGCTCCCCGGATCAGGGGCGGGCGTGATCCGGGTCGGCCGGGCGCAGCGAGCGTCGCGCGAGGGCGATGGCCTGCTCCAGCACGGCCGGATCGCCGACCTCGTTGGCGAGGATCAGCACGAGGCGCGCGTTGAGTGCCGCGCTCTCCTCGTCGCTCAAGGTCTGATGCGCGCGGATCAGGGTCTCGTAGACCGCGTCCGCCCGCCCGGCGAAACCGTCGCCCTGTCTCAACGATGCCGTCATCATGCCGCCTCCTGAGCCGACGTGACGGATCGGCCGCATGCGCGGGCGAGCGCCTCCGTCACCCGCTGGCCATCGATCTCCGCGAAGCGCGCGGCCACGTGCGCGTCGGGCCGGATCAGGTAGGCCGCGCAGGATCCGGCGCCGTAGCGCAGCCCGGCGACGCCCTCGGCATCGAGCAGCATCTCTGTGCCAGGAAGAACTTCGGCCCCAGGCAGGACTTCGGCCCCAGGCAGCGCCAGGGGGCGCCCGGCGACGACGACGCAGCGCAGGCCGGGCGGGAGACCGGAGAGCCGGCTCGGATCGGGCGCCCCGGCCCCCGCGAAGACCAGGAGCGTGAAGGATCCACCCAGCGAATCGAGCAGCCAGCCGGCACGGCCGGCCGCATCGACGACCGGGGCATCGACGCACACGTCTCCCGGCCGGGGACCGGCGGCCTGCGGAACCGGATCCGGAGTCTGCAGCGACAGGCCGGCGAGGCTGCACGGCCGCGACAGGCGCCCGGCATTGAGCAGGCTCCGGGCGAAGGGCGCCTCGGCGGCAAGGTCCAGCACCCCATCGCGAAGATGGCGCTCGGCCCGCGTCTTCGGCGTCATGAAGTTGGTGGTGCGGCTCGAGTTCAGGATGTTCTCGTCAGCAGCATGCCCGCGCTCCTCGTCGTAGGTCGCGATCAGGCTCTCCGGCGCTTCGCCGCGCAGCACCAGCGCCAGCTTCCAGCACAGGTTGTCGGCGTCCTGGATGCCGCCGTTGCCGCCGCGCGCCCCGAACGGGCTCACCACATGGGCGCTGTCGCCGACGAACACCACGCGGCCGTGGACGAAGCGCTCCAGCCTCGCGCAGCGGAACGAGTAGACCGAGCACCATTCGAGGCTGACAGGGGTGTCCTCGCCGACGATGGCCCGGACGCGCGGCATCACCCGTTCCGGCTGGCGCTCCAGCTCGGGATCGGCCTCGGGTCCGAGCTGGAAGTCGATGCGGAAGACGTCGTCGGGCTGGCGATGCAGCAGCGCGCTCTGCCCGGCATGGAAGGTCGGCTCGAACCAGAACAGGCGCTCGGTCGGAAAATCCGCCTTCATCCTCACGTCGGCGATGAGGAAGCGCTCCTCGAAGCGCTGGCCGGGGAAGGGCAGGCCCATGCGGGTGCGGGTCGGCGAGCGTGCCCCGTCCGCCGCGAGGACCCATTCCGCATCGAGCGTCGTGGCGCCGTCCGGCGTCGCGACGGCGAGGCGCACGCCCTCGGCGGTCCGGGTGAGGTCGGTCACCTCGTGCTTCCACCGCAGCTCGATCAGCTCGGGGAAATCGGCGGCCCGCGCGATCAGGTATTCCTCGACATAGTATTGCTGCAGGTTGATGAAGGCGGGGCGGCGATGGCCGGTCTCGGGCAGCAGGTCGAAGCGGTAGAGTTCCTGCTCGCCGTGGAAGACGCGCCCGACGCTCCAGGTCACGCCCTTGTCGACCATGCGCTGGCCGATTCCGAGCCGGTCCCAGATCTCGAGGGTGCGCTTGGCCCAGCAGATCGCCCGGCTGCCGGTCGCGACGGTGTCGTCGTCGTCGAGCACCACCACCGGCACGCCGCGCGTGGCGAGGTCGATGGCGCAGGTGAGCCCGACCGGGCCGGCGCCGATCACCACGACCGGCCGACGACGGCTCCCTCCGGTGGGTTCGTGCATCGGCGCGGAGGAAAAGCGAGGATTCTGACTCAGACCATGACTCATAGGGCATTTCCTCCGGGGCATCTCCTCGATGAGGGCAGCGCGCCCGGTTGCTCCGGGCGTCGTTCTTCGGGCCGCTCTCCGGGCAATGAGTCGTCGCGTCAGCCTTCGAGGGCGTGCCACATCTCGATGTCGCGCTCGGCGGTCCAGATTCGGGGCGTGTCGATGCCCTTCGCCTCGTCGTAGGCGCGGCTCACGTCGAAGGGCATGCAATGCTCGAAGATGACCCAGTGCCCGTATTTGGGCCGCATCTCGCTCATCGCCCGGTCGTACACCGCCTTGAGGTCGTGGCCGGCCGCCACGCCTTCGCGGGCGATGGCGTAGAGGTCGCGCAGGAAGGCGCGGGTGCCGTCCAGGCCCTCACGGATCTGGTCCGGCGTCGTCAGCGCCTCGCCGCGGCCAGGCACCAGGGCGGCAGGCCTCAGGGCTTCGAGCCGGTCGAGGGTGCCGGGCCAGTCCTGGAAATGCGCATCGCCGCAATAGGGAGTGGCGCCGTACTCGACGAGGTCGCCGGAGAACAGGACCTTCTCCTTCGGCAGCCACGCGATCGTGTCGCCGGCGGTGTGGCCGCGGCCGGCATGGATGATCCGGACCTCGCGCGAGCCGAGCCACAGGGTCATCTCGCCGTGGAAGGTCAGCGTCGGCCAGGTCAGGCCCGGGATCTCCTCACGCCCGCGGAAGAGCCGCGGGAAACGCTGGATCTCCGAATCCATGTCGGCTTGCCCGCGCTCGACGATCATCGCCCGGGCGACGTCGCTGGCGATGACGTTGACCCGGTCCGGATAGCCGGTGACGCCGAGCACCCGCACGGCGTGGTAGTGGGTGAGCAGCACGTGGCGGATCGGCTTGTCGGTCACCTCACGGACCCTCGCCACGAGGTCGCCGGCCATGCGGGGCGTAGCGCGGGCGTCGATCACCAGCACCGAATCGTCGCCGACGACGATGCCGGAATTCGGGTCGCCCTCGGCGGTGAGCGCGTAGACCCCCGGCGCCAGCTCCGAAAAGGTCTCCTTCTTCTCGACCAGATCGGCCTGGCTGGCGAACCCCTTGCTCATGCGATTTTCCTCCCGTGTTGTTCATCCGAGGCCGGAGCGCCGCATCCTGCGGGAGCAGAGTGTCGGCGAAACCTGCGCCACCGACATTGCACCGTCGGCGCGGCCATGCTTGTTGCAATCGCAACCAACTTATAATCGGTTGCGAATGCAACCGTCAAGGGATCGTTCCTGCACCATGTCCCTGCCTTCGGGTGACAGAGCCTATGGACCGATAGACCCTGCTCAGTTTCGTGCCGCTCCGGCTCGATCGGCTCGTGGCCGAGTTCAGTGACGCTTTGGCCGCCGACTATGCTCGCTGCGGCATCGACATCCCGGAATGGCGCGGGCCGGCGACGCTCGGGATGCACGATGAGGCCGGAAGCGCGAATGACGTCGTTCGCTGCACCCGCACGCACAAGTCGCGGATCAGCCGGGCGGTGAGCCATCTGGCCGAACTGGGCTTCGTTGAACGGCAAGACAGCCATGACGACCGGCGCGAGATCATGATGCAGGTCACGTCACGCGGGAAGGAGGCCTGCCGGGAGCTCCGACCAATCCTGCATCCCGTCGATCTGCCGACGATCGACACCCGGCAGGCGATCCCGGGAGGCAAGGGCCAAGGCGGAGGCATCGCGCTCGGCCGCGGCGAGGTGGCGGCAGAACGCGGCGGCGCGAGGGCCGGATGAGGACTCGGGCAAGGCCACGAAGTCAGCGCAGGCGGGCCCGGCGCTCCGCCTCCTCGATATGCGGATCGGATGGTCCGAGCGGCGTACCGCGCTGCCGGTTACGCCCGATGTGCAACATGTCCCGCTTTGGGACGTTATCGCGTCACAATGGTGGGGTTCCCGATGGACGCAACCTGGAAAACGGTAGCCGAGATCGCTGTCGAAAGAGGCATCGATCTCAAGGCTGCACAGACTTTGGTCGAAGAGTCCAATTGCCCAAAGGTGTTCGGACTCCATGGCACAGTCTACCTGATCTGACCCCTGCGGCGCAGCAAAGCCCGGCAGCTTAGCGCTCGCCGGGCTTTGCTGTCCGGGTCCGCACCCATTCGGCCACCGCACATCCGGACCGATGATCAGACACAGCGACCCACGCCGCCAGGTGAGGCTTCGATCGAGGCCCTTGCTATGCTGCTCCTCGAGCGTAGCACTGCGACCCCATGCGTTTCTTGAGGTGGCGGAGCGGGATATCGCGCAGCTGTGTCAGGGTGCGCTCGACGAGGCGCCCCGCCCGCTGCCCGGCGCGCTGATGGCGGCCATGGACGCCTGCAACAGCCGGTTCGGGCGCGGAGCCGTGATGCCGGCGCGGGCGGGGCTGGTGGAGACGCGCACCTTGGTCGACGACGTTCGGGATGCGGGCACCGCGGTTCAGCGAGGTGCCAGTGGTGGGCGCATCCATCCATGCACCGCAACCCGGATTTCGATCCACCCCAGTTCCGTGATCCGCATCAAGGAGCTGTGCCGACGTCAGCCATGGGTCGCATCGCCCAACTCTACTCTTTCGCCAGTGACGAGCCGCTGCGCCTTGGCTGCAGCGATGAGCGCCACCTTGTCCACGGCGAGCTGATCGGCAAGCTGAGAGAGCATCTTGTCTTCATCCGCATTGATGCCCTGGCGAGCGATCGCGACATCGATGGCGATCAGCAACACATTGTTTCGTTCATCGATCGGGCGGTCGACGATCGCGCTCACCATGGCTAGATTGGCGCCTCGACCATCGGAAGTGCATGCACGTTCGATGGCCAGCCCCAGTTGTTGCGCCAACGCTGATGGCTGATATTTCGCGTGCAGCGTCGGCTCTGTTATCAGATCGGCCAGGGCGACATTGACCTCTTCTTGGGCGATCTCGCCGTCAGCGGTTATGACGAGGGCGGCCGCCGACACGGCGGCGGCCATCAGCGGCTCGTCCTCACGAAAGCCGGTCACGGTGTCCCGGAGGCGCGCGATCACATCCTGAAGCATGCTCATTTGCGGGCTACGATCCCATCCGATGTGCAACCTGTATAGCCTTTCCCGCTCCCAGGACGAGATCCGGCGCACCTTCGCGGTCGATCGCGACGAGGCCGGCAATCTTCCGCCGTTGCCCGGGGTCTTCCCCGACCAGATGGCGCCCGTCGTCCAGGTCGAAGGCGGCGAGCGGGTGCTGACGATGATGCGCTGGGGCTTCCCGCCACCTCCGAAGGTCGGCACGCAGCCGGTCACCAACGTGCGCAACGTCGCCTCGCCCTATTGGCGGCCCTGGCTCAAGCCCGCGCACCGCTGCTTGGTGCCGGTCACCTCGTTCAGCGAGTACGCCGACACGAAGCCCCGCAAGACGCCGGTGTGGTTCGCCCTCGACGAGAGCCGGCCGCTCTTCGCCTTCGCGGGGATCTGGCGGCCCTGGACGGGCGTGCGCGGCCCGAAGCGGGACGAGCCGGTCGAGGAGGAGCACCGGCTGTTCTCGTTCCTGACGACGGAGGCGAACGGGGTTGTCGGGCCGGTGCACCCGAAGGCGATGCCGGTGCTGCTCACCACCGCGGAGGAATGGCGCACCTGGCTCGAGGCGCCGGCCGAGGAGGCGTTGCGACTGCAGCGGCCACTCCCAGACGGGATGCTGGCCGAGGTCGCGCGGGGCGAGCGTGAGGATCGGGGATAAGGGGCAGCCTTCGGAGCCGGGGCTCGGCGAGCAGGCTGACCGGTCCGCCCTTTCTCGACAGGATGGAACTGCGCAGGCGGGTTGTGGGATCGAGCGTCATCGACCGCACGCGGCTATCGGCATATTGCCATGCGATCAGAGACGATCAGCCGTCGTCGACTAATCGAGATCATGCAATTTCGCGATGGCCGGCTCGGGTAGCGCGTGACGGCCCTTCGATCTCCGCCCCAATTGCTGCTCGCGCAAGAAGATGAAGAGGCCGCTGGCAACGATGATGCCGGCGCCAGCGATTGTGAGCGGGCCTATCATCTCACCAAAGAAGAGGTAGCCAAACAGCATGCCCCATAGGATCAACGTGTATTGATACGGCACGACCGTTGTTGCAGGCGCCAACCGGAGGGATTGGTTGACACATAAATTGCCCAACAGCGATCCAACGCCTAGCAGCAGCATCAGAGCGAAGTCCGCGGGTCCGGTGGAGGTCCACCCGTAGACCAGCACCAGCGCCGCCCCGAAGATCAGGGACGACACGAGCTGGCCCGTCATCAGCACGGTCCCCGGAACGGCCGCCAGCTTGCGGGTGGTGATGAGGAACAGCGCGTAGAAGAAGCTGCCGGCGAGGGCGCACGCGGCTCCGACGGACAACGACCCCGGTGAGGGGTGTAGAGCGAGGGCAACCCCGCAGAAGCCCACCGCGATGGCTGCCCAGCGACGCCAGCCCACATGCTCGCCGAGCAGCAAGGGGGAGAGTGCCGTCACGTAGATTGGACCGGCCATGTAGTAGGTCATCACCTCGGCCAGCGGCAGTGTGCTCACCCCCCAGAAGAAGAGCGATGCTTCGAGCGTCGAGAATGCCGCCCGCAGCAGCTGCAAGCCCGGGCGCGGTGCATCGCGGAAACCGCTGAGGCCAACCCGGTGGATGGCAGGCGCCATCACGCACAGGCCGGAGATGCTGCGCACGAGCATGAGCTGACCGACCGCGTAGGTGCCGAGCAGCCATTTGCCCATCGTGTCGTTCAGAGCGAAGAACAGCACGCCGAGCAGCATCATCACGATACCGCCGATGGCGCCCACAGGCGCGGCGGCACGACCCAACATCACAGCCACGGTTTCCTAACCCTTAGTCCTTTGGGAGCGGCAGGAGGTCATCGGAGTTCAGCGGCCGATCCGCGCTGGTGATGTCCCCCCATCGGCCCGCAGCACGCCAACCGATGTTACCCCCCGGATGCATTCCAGCTGCCGATCCGTTGCCATACGTGGTCGAGGCTGCCCATTCCAGCACGACGATCGGGACTGGCAGCGTCTGTCGGCGGTGCGCAATCGGGCCTTGACGTGCGCGCAACCGCCATGCTGGGAGCTGCGTCGGCGTCCGCGCAACCGTCGCGGTCGGTCGGCTCGGCCATAGGCGTGACTGTCGCGATGGGTGTGCTGTCCGTGGCGCCGGGCCGGAGCGCGGCGAGTGCCGATGCGTTCGCTGACGCCGTGCGGCACGGTCCCGCCGTTCCGGCGAGCTTGCCAGAGGCGTTGCGCGCTTCCGTCGTGACACACATCGAAGGCGGCTTCTCTGCCGCCTTTCCGACCATCGCGATCTTCGCCATGGTCAATGCCGTGCTGGCCTGAACCTTCCGGAGGGCGCACGGCTCATCGCGAGGCGCGAGAGCAAGCCCGTCGCCGCGCCTGACCGGTCGCCGCATGATCGCCGGCCCGCTTGTCGTGACAGCCCATGATGCGTCAGGATCGCCCCCGAGACCGCATGCACCTTCGATGCGCCAGCACTCCCACCCAAGGGGGCCTTGATGTCGTTCGAAACGATGGGGGACCAGCGGCGAGGCACATGCCAGGTGCTCGGTCGGATCGACCACCGGGCACGGCTGGTCGTCGAACGGAGGATCAACGGCGCCGGCTCGCATCCGAGGCAAGCCTATCCCTGCAACGAACTCATCGTGATGCTCGGGGGCCGCGCGGTCGTGCGGCGCAGCGGTGACGGCCAGGACGAGAAGTGCCTCGCCAAGGCCGGAACGGCCTGGACCGGCCCGGTCGGCTTCATGGAAAGGGCGGAACTCTCCGAGGCGATCGCGTGTCTCCACGTGTGCCTGCCGCCCGCCCTCCTCGAGCACAGCGCCCTGGCGGATTACGGCATCGACGCCTCCCTGATCGAGCTGGCCTTCGTCGGGGGCTTGGCCGACCCGCTCCTCGTCACCTTCGCGCGCGCCTTCGAAGGCTTGCTGGACGCGCCGCAACGGCCGACGGACCGGTTGTTCGTGGACGGTTTGACGACCGCGCTGGCGGCCCACCTGATCGCCAACTACACGATCGACCGGTGGAAGCCGTCCACCGCGGCGCAGAAGCTCGACGAGCGCCGGCTCGACCGCGTGACCGACTACATCGACGCCCACTATGCCGAACCCATCCCGCTCGAACGCCTCGCGGCCGAGGCCTGCCTCAGCCCCTTCCACTTCTCGCGCCTGTTTCGCGCGGCGACCGGCCTGACCCCGCATCGCTACGTGACGGAACGGCGGGTTCGCGCCGCCCGAGAGGCGTTGGCCCTCGACCGGGCCACGCTCCTCGACATTGCGGTCGAGCATGGTTTCGGCTCCCAGGACAACTTCACGAGGGTCTTCCGGAAGAGCACCGGCCTGACGCCCGGGCAATACCGGGCCATGGTCCGCCGCTGAAATGGCCTGCCCCTGGCCGCCCTTGCCAAGCATCGCAAGAACGGCCGGCAAGCCCGCAAGGACGGTCGATACGTCGGCGCCGCGGGGATGTACGCCGTTGCGGGGCTTGGAGACACGGCTCGCGACGACCGGCTCGCGAACGACAGCCCCGATGACGCTCCGACTTCCCCACCCACGGAGGAGCCATGTCCATCAGGGACGCCCTGCTCGCCGGCCCGCTCGGCTTCGGCGCCGCACCTCTCGGCAACATGTTTCGCGACATCCCCGACGACGAGGCGCAAGCCACGGTGGACGCGGCCTGGCAGGCCGGCACGCGCTACTTCGACACCGCGCCCTTCTACGGGAGCGGCCTGTCGGAGATCAGGCTCGGCAAGGCCCTGTCGAAGTACCCGCGCGACGCCTACCGCCTCAGCACCAAGGTCGGGCGCATCATCCTCGACGAGGTCGAGACCGGAGCGCGCGATCAGGGCGAGAAGAGCGAGATTTTCCGGTACGGACGCCCGAACAAGGTCGTCTACGACTACACGGCCGACGGCACCAAGCGGTCCATCGAGGACAGCCTGAAGCGCCTGGGCGTCGACCGGCTGGACTTCGTGTGGGTGCATGACCTCGCCCGGGACTTCCATGGCGACAAGTGGGTCGGGATGTTCGAGCAGGCGCGCATCGGCGCCTTTCCCGCCCTCGACCGGCTGCGCGACGAGGGCGTGATCGAGGCCTGGGGCCTCGGTGTGAACAACGTCGAGCCGGTGGAACTCCTGCTCTCGCTCGACGAGGTGCACCCGAACGGCACGCTCCTCGCCGGTCGCTACACGCTCCTCGACCATGAGAGGGCGCTCGAACGGCTGATGCCGGCCGCCGTCGAGAAGGCGGTCGAGATCGTCATCGGCGGCCCCTACAGTTCCGGCGTGCTCGCGGGCGGCAGGCACTTCGAGTACGGCTCGGTGCCGCCGGAGATCGCCGCCAAGGTCGAGACCATCAAGGGGCTGTGCGGCAGGCACGGCGTGCCGATCAAGGCCGCGGCTCTCCACTTCTCGCTGGCCCATCCCGCCTCCGCGGCGGTCATCCCCGGAGCGAGCCGGCCGGAACGGATCGCCGAGGATCATGCCGCCATCACCTTCGAGGTGCCGCGGGAGTTCTGGCACGACCTGCGCCGGAGCGGCATCGTGGCGCCGGACGCGCCTCTCCCGGCCGGGCAGTAGGGGGCGCTCATGGCGACGGCATCGGCCAGCGTCGACATCCCGGCTCCCGCGTCCGAGGTGTGGCGGCTCATCGGCGGGTTCGGCTCCCTGCCGGACTGGCTGCCCTACATCCCCCGATCCGAGTTGCACGAGGGCGGTCGCGTCCGGCACCTGGCGAACCCGGACGGCGGCGTCATCGTCGAGCGGCTGATGGCGTTCGACGAACCTGGACGGAGCTACAGCTACCACATCCTCCAGTCGCCCTTCCCGCAGACGGATTACCTCTCGACCTTGCGGGTCCTGGAGACCGGCGACGGCCGATCGCGCGTCGACTGGTCCGGCGAGTTCCAGCCGGTCGGGGTGAGCGACACGGAGATCGCGACGCTGTTCCAGGGCATCTACGAAGATGGCCTCGCGGCCCTGCGAAAGCGCTACGCCGACAAGGGCTGAAGGGTCCCGAGGCCGGCTCCGCACACGGCATCGCGAGAGGATGACGCGCGCCACCCTGACGCGCGCGGCTACGGTGGGCCGATCGGCAGCCCAAGCCTCGGGCACGGTCTCAAGCCTCGGGCACGATCTCGAAACCCTGCGCCGTCCGTCGGATTGCCGTGCGCAGCCCCAACCAAGACCAATCCCCAAAAAACATACCAGCAGTCAACAGGCGCGTAAGTCCCGGCCGTGGGCTGTTCGGCTTGCGTGGTGAGCTCGGCAATCAATGGTCCGGCCTGACGAGAGGATCGGTGCCGCCTGTGAGGCTGATTGCATCGCCCGTCCGATTCCCGTCGCGGAGCTTCGCCATCGTCCAAGGCCGCTCCGGACGGCCGACATCCACGCTGCGACGGATGGGCCACGAAAAGAGCAAGATTCGCGTAACAGGCAGCAGGATCGGCTGAGACAACAAAACTCCTCCGGGATTAGCTCTGCCGTGGTGAGACCGGCGGTGGCCGCATGGCCCCCGTCGTCGCTCCTGAGCGCGACGAGGGATCCGCACCCGAGAGCAGGCCCCGTCGGAGACAGCCGGCCCAATGTCGATCTCGAAGCACGACAATCAACTCAACCGACAGAATTGGCCCATTTAAAATATTTTCCCGTCTGCCTCCGATTCTATTTTTGCCGAATCAATCCCCGCCCCATCCCTATGAGCTGGCATCCAACTGTAACGCTCAAGCAATAGAAATCGCGAAAACATCGATAGAGCTATTTGGCGGCCGAGATTCCCAGAGCCTTGTCTGCACAGCACGGCATGTCCGCAACAGCGAACCATCGATACGCACGCGCTTGTGCGAGGAGGTAGCAATGGACGAGACGAATGCCTTTGAGGTCAATCGCCGCAAGCTGATGGCGGGCTCCGCTGCCTTGGCGACCTTGAATCTTCCGTCAGGTGTGGAGGCGCAGGCATTGGACGAAGAGGCACCTCGCGTTGTCGTCACCTTCACGATCAACGGTCATCTGCAACGGCTTCAACTCGACACGAGGGTGACGCTTCTCGACGCCTTGCGGGAACACCTGCATCTCACGGGCACGAAGAAGGGCTGCGATCACGGCCATTGCGGGGCTTGCACGGTGCTGGCGAACGGCATCCGCATCAATGCCTGTCTCAGTCTCGCGGTGATGCACGACAGTGACGAGATCACGACGATCGAGGGCCTCGGTCGACCCGGCGCCCTTCATCCGATGCAGGCGGCTTTCATCGAGTATGATGCCTTCCAATGCGGCTATTGCACGCCGGGCCAGATCTGCTCGGCCGTGGCTCTGGTCGACGAGGTGAAGCGGGGTGTGCCGAGCCACGCGACCGGCGACCTGACCGCACCGATGACGCTCAGCAACGTCGAGCTCCGCGAACGCATGAGCGGCAACATCTGCCGGTGCGGCGCCTATTCCAACATCGCGGACGCAGTGTCGAAAGTCGCGGGAGAGATGCTGTGAAGCCCTTCAGCTACGAGCAGGCGGCGAGCCCCGCTGCCGCTGCCGCGGCCGTCGCGTCCCGACCAGGGGCGAAGTTCATCGCCGGCGGCACGAACCTTCTCGACCTCATGAAATTCCAGATCGAGACGCCGACGCATCTCGTCGACGTCCGCCGCCTGGATCTGAACAGGATCGAGGACACATCGGACGGCGGTTTGCGGATCGGCGCGCTCGTGACCAACACCGAACTCGCCTCCCACCCCAGGGTCAAGCGCGATTACGGCGTCGTATCCAGAGCCATCGTCGCGGGGGCGACAGGCCAGTTGCGCAACAAGGCGACGACGGCCGGCAATCTTCTCCAGCGCAACCGCTGCCCGTACTTTTACGAGACCGACCTGCCTTGCAACAAGCGACGACCGGGCTCGGGCTGCTCGGCGATCGGCGGCGTGTCGCGCTCGCTCGCCGTCATCGGCACGAGCCAGCACTGCATCGCCCAGAACCCGGGAGACATGGCCGTCGCGTTGCGCGTGCTGGATGCGACCGTCGAGACGGTCAGGCCAGACGGCACGACGCGCGCGATCCCGATCGGCGACTTCCACCTGCTCCCGGGCGAAAGCCCCGAGATCGAGCACCCGCTCGTGCCCGGCGAACTCGTCACCGCCGTCTCGCTCCCGAAGCCGCCCGGCGGAACCCATCACTACCACAAGGTCCGCGACAGGGCCTCCTACGCCTTCGCGATCGTGTCGGTGGCGGCCGTGCTCCAGAAGGACGGGTCCGGCCGTGTCGCCTTCGGCAGCGTCGCACCGCGGCCGTGGCGGATCGAGGCGGCAGAGGCGCTTCTGCCGCGCGGTCCTGCTGCGGTCGTCGAGACCGCCTTCGCCGGCGCGAGGCCGACTCCCGAGAACGCATTCAAGATCCCGCTCGCCGAGCGCACGCTCGCCCTGGTGGTCGCGGAAGGGAGGGCATGAGGCCATGAAGTTTGCCACTCCCGCGGGAGAGAACCCGATCGATCGACTGACCGTGGTCGGCCAGCCGCTGCGGCGGATCGACGGCGCGCGGAAGGTGTCCGGGACCGCGCCCTATGCCTATGAGCGGCACGACGCGGTGACCGACCCGGCCTATGGCTGGATCGTCGGAGCGACGATCGCGCGAGGTCGGGTCAAGCGGATCGACGTCGCCGCCGCCCTGCGCGCGCCGGGCGTCCTCGCAGCGTTGACGACGCTGGATTTCGGCGCTTTCAAGCCCGGCTTCCGAACCACGCTTCACCTCTTCGGCGGGGCCGAGATCCGGCACTACCATCAGGCGATCGCGCTCGTCGTCGCGGAAACCTTCGAGCAGGCGCGCGCGGCAGCCCATCTCATCTCGGCCGAGTACGAGAGCGCATCGCCGCGCTGCGATCTCGCGCGCGAAGCGTCCAATGCCGAGCCGACCGCGGATCGCGACGGCCCGGATTACCCGGTCGTCGATCGGATCGGCGACTTCGAGGCCGCCTTCGCCGCTGCCCCTGTGACGCTTGACGAACGGTATACGACGCCCGATCACACGCATGCGATGATGGAACCACACGCGACGACGGCGGCGTGGCAGGGCGACAAGCTGACGATCTGGACCTCGGCTCAGGTCGTTTCGTGGCACCGCGACAGTCTCGCCGCGGCGCTCGGGATCGCGAAGGAGAACCTGCGCGTCGAAGCGCCCTTCATCGGCGGCGGGTTCGGGGCGAAGCTTCTCATGCGCGCCGACGCCCTCCTGGCCTCGCTCGGCGCGAGGGTGACGCGACGCCCGGTGAAGCTCACGCTGCAGCGGCCGCTCATTGCGAATGGCGGGACCCGGCGCGCGGGAACGATCCAACGCATCCGCCTCGGCGCGACGCGTGACGGCCGCCTCACGGCGATCGGGCACCACAGCCTCAACGGCAATCTCGAAGGCGCTTTCGCCGAGGCCGCCATCGCCCCGACCCGCCTCATGTACGGTGCGCCGAATCGCGACCTGTCCATGACGCTCGCGACCCTCGATCTTGCGGAGGGCAACGACATGCGGGCGCCGGGCGAGGCACCCGGGCTGATGGCGTTCGAGATCGCCATGGACGAGCTTGCCGAGAAGCTCGGCATCGATCCGGTCGAGCTTCGGATCCGAAACGACACCCAGGTCGATCCTCGATCACCCCGACGCCGCTTCTCCGGCCGTCATCTGGTGGAATGTCTCCAAGTCGGAGCAGAGCGCTTCGGCTGGAGCCGCCGTCATCCGGCGCCCGGCTCGATGCGCGACGGCCGCTGGCTGATCGGCATGGGCATGGCAGCGGGTTTCCGCCTCAACCTCCTGGTCCCATCGGGCGCCCGCATTCGCCTGGAGCGGGATGGACGGCTCACGGTCGAGACGGACATGACCGATATCGGGACCGGCACCTACACGATCCTGGCCCAGACCGCGGCGGAAATGATGGGGGTGCCGGCGGACCGCGTGACGGTGCGCCTGGGGGATTCGTCCTTCCCGCAATCCGCCGGCTCAGGTGGTCAGTTCGGCGCCAACAACGCCACCTCGGGACTCTACGCGGCATGCCTGACGCTGCGCGACGCCGTGTCGGCGCGGCTCGGCCTTGACCCCGGGACGGCGGAATTCGCGGGTGGTGACGTTATCTCGGGCGATCGCCGCGTTCCCCTCGCGCAGGCCGCCGAAGGCGGGGCTCTCGTTGGAGACGATCAGATCACCTACGGCGATCTCGACAAGGAGTTCGTGCAGGCGACCTTCGGATCGCAGTTTGCGGAGATCGCCGTGGATCAATTCACCGGCGAGATGCGCGTTCGTCGAATGCTCGCCGTCATCGATGCTGGGCGCGTTCTCAACCCGTTGACTGCGCGCAGCCAAGCGATCGGCGCCATGACGATGGGGGTCGGGTCTGCCCTCATGGAAGCGCTTGCGGTCGACAAGCGATACGGCTTCTTCGTCAATCATGACCTCGGGGGCTACGAGGTGCCGGTCCATGCCGATATTCCGCGCCAGGACGTCGTCTTCCTCGACCATCCGGACCCGGTCTCCTCGCCCATGAAGGCAAAGGGCATCGGCGAGATCGGACTCTGTGGCGTTGCGGCAGCAATCGCCAATGCCGTCTACAACGCCACCGGCATCCGCGTGCGGGACTATCCGATCACTCTTGACAAGCTCCTCGACAAGATGCCTCGTGCTGCATGATGTCTTGCGTCCGACGACCGCATGAATGCTCTGGGGGCGGTGATGCACCTTGTTTTTCATGTCGGCCTGCTTGCGTTTCTTGTTTGTCTGATGTCTCTATCTAGCGATAGCAGCAACGCGCAAGCAGATTACCGTCTAAGCTGCAAGCCTCCCCTGAAGTTTATGGCCGGCGCCTGCGTGGCGGCTTGCTATCCGGGGTACGAGGATCAGGGCCGTTGGTGCGAGTTACGACGTGGCGGGGGGAGCGGCGGAGGCTGATCGCATGCGGCTGATGCGCGACACGAGAGACATTCGCATGAACCAGTGCCGGAGGGGTGAGCAAGACACTGGATCCGCTCCTCTGCACCAGGCTCGGCTTCAGAGCAGTTCCGCCCGGCGGCATGTTGCGGGACATTTCGAGGCGGGCGCCCATGGACTCCAGCGCGCAATGCCGAACATGCTGAACGCGGCTCCGGCAATGCCGTCGGCGAGATCCATCCCTCGGGAGTTCTCGTCGAGGGCAACCGTCAAGGGCGCGCCGGCAACGCCGGACTCTGGTGAACCCTTGATGATGGTTAACCCTTGCGACGCAGCTCGCGATACTGACCGGGGGTGAGGCCAGTCGCTTTGCGGAATGCGCGCGTGAAGTTATTCTGCGATCCGAACCCGGTCCCGAGAGCGATGTCGACGAGCGAACGGCGACCGAGCGTGATCTGCTCCTGGGCCGCCTCGATGCGCTTGAGAGTCACGTAACGGTGAGGCGGCAGGCCTGTGGCATCGCGAAACAATCGAGAGAAATGATACGCGCTGAGGCGAGCTTCTTCTGCTAGGCGATCCAAGGTGAGCTCATCTCCGAGATGGGCGTCGATGTACTCCAAGACACGCTTTAGCCGGGCACGCCCAAGCGCCGGTGCTTGTGCGGAACGTGTCCTCCGGTCGGCCGTGTAACTCGCAAGAAGGCGCGCCACCAGCGCCACCCGCATACCGTCAGCGAACAGTCGGTCGGCTGGTCCGAGTTCCTCGTCCAACAGCTTGGCGAGCGATGTCCCGATAAGATTGAGCTTCGGATCGACGAAACCGCCGACATAAGCGAGTTCGGTACAACCCGGATTCAAACCATAATCCTCGAGCGCCCGTTCTCCCAGGAGTTTCTGCGGCAGGTAGATGTGGAGAGTTGAAATCGGTTCCGACAAGACAATCTCGCGCTCGACCGTGCCGATCGGGCACACCCAAGCGACGCCAGGTCGAGCGAGCGACTGTTGCTTGTTACCATTGCCTGTGCGCTGGACGGCAGAGCGGCCAGCAATCGTCATGACGATCTCTGTACATTCCAAGGTCAGGTCGGACTGCGAACCAGCTTGTATGGTGCGACGCTCGATTCGCATGTCGGGCCATTCGGCCAAGCCTGCGAGCCTCACACTCCCGGCGTATTTTCGATCTCCGTGAACATTGAGCGACATCGGCGAACCTCAAGCTGGTGCAGGGCTCAAAGGTTAGAAGCGATTGTACGCCGATGGCCGATCAGATTATCTACCATTGGGTGAGGCACCACCGCCGGAAAGCCGATCACCGCCGCATCAATGGCAGCCGTTCAACGCCGATGGACGCGCCTCGTTCCGCCGTGGATACCGTATCTGCCAGTAAGGCCCCGATGCTGTCCGATCCGGCGCAGTGCCGCCCCCCAGGCAGCACTGAATGATTGAACGCCATCTATCTTCGATGACCAGTCTCGGAACAGGAGATCGCCTCGCACGCGCCGTCCGAAAGCCCGAGCCCGAGGTTCTGACGTACGACGTTGTCCTCGGTGTTCAGCGACGTGGTAGCCGGCGGCGTCGAAGACGGCGCCGAGGCGGATCGCGGCCCGGGTCATCGCCCACTCGAAATCCCGGGCCGGCGCCGCCCGCCGCGCATCGGTCCTATCGGACTTGCCCCCAGCGCCGCACCGTCACCCGCTCCAGGCTCGCGAACACCACCGTCTCGACCACGAGGCCGATGGCGATGACGAGGAGCAGGCCGGCAAAGACCCGGTCGGTGTAGAGTTCGTTGCGGTTCTGGAAGATGTACCAGCCGAGGCCGCCCCGGCCCGAGGAGGCGCCGAAGACCAGTTCCGCCGCGATCAGGGTGCGCCAGGCGAAGGCCCAGCCGATCTTGAGGCCCGACAGGATCGCCGGCAACGCCGCCGGGACCAGGATCTGGCCGACATAACGAAGCCCTTCGAGTCCGTAGTTGCGCCCGGTCATCCGCAGCGGATCCGGCACACCCTGGAAACCCGCATAGGTGTTGAGCGCCAGCGGCCACAGCACGGCATGGACCAGCACGAAGATCAGGCTGCCCTGGCCGAGGCCGAACCACAGCAGCGCCAGCGGCAGGAGCGCGATCGCCGGCAGCGGATTGAACATCGCGGTCAGCGTCGAGAGCAGGTCGCGGCCGAATTGCGTCGAGACCGCCAGCGAGGTCAGCCCGAAGGCGAGGACGACACCCACGGCGTAGCCCTGCACCAGCACCGTCAGCGAGATCCGGGTCCGTTCCAGGATCTCGCCGCTGGCGAGCCCGTCGACGAGGGCCGAGAGGGTGGCGCCGAAGGTCGGCAGCAGGAGGTCGTTGTCCTGCCAGCGCGCCAGCCCCTCCCAGAGGAGGGCGAGCGCGACGAGGATCAGGCCGCGGCGCAGCCAGCCCTGCTGCCACAGGCGGGTCGGCAGCGGCAGGGCGCGGGCGACCGGCGCCTCGACGAAGGGCGGCAGGACCCGGTCGTATTCCGGGCGGATCGGCGGCGAGAGGGCGGGGCTCATCGTGCGGTCTCGGGCGAGGGCTCGAACAGCCGGTCGTGCAGGCGCTGCACCGCAGCCTGGAAGCTGCGGCTGCCGAGGCTCGACAGGTCGTATTCGTGGCAATTGTACTCGCCGCGCACCCGGCCCGGATGGGGCGAGAGCAGGGCGACCCGGCTGCCGACCACCAGCGCCTCCTCGATCGAGTGGGTGACGAAGAGGAGCGTCATGCGGGCCTCGTCCCAGAGCGCCAGCAGCTCCTCCTGCATCTTGCGGCGGGTGAGCGCGTCGAGGGCGGCGAAGGGCTCGTCCATCAGCAGCACCTTCGGCTGCATCGCCAGCGCCCGGGCGATGGCGACGCGCTGCTTCATGCCGCCGGAGAGCTGGTGCGGGTAGCTGGTGGCGAAGGCCGTGAGCCCGACCTTGTCGATGGTGGCGCGGGCCCGCTCCAGCGCCTCGGCGTGCCTAAGCCCGCGGGCGGCGCGCAAGGGGAAGGCGACGTTCTCGACCACCGTCTTCCAGGGCGGCAGCTGGTCGAATTCCTGGAACACCACGATCCGGTCGGGGCCGGGCTTGCGCACCGGCACGCCGCCGAGCGTGATCTCGCCCTCGACCGGGGCGATGAAGCCGGCCACGGCCTTCAGCAGGGTGGACTTGCCGCAGCCCGACGGCCCGAGCAGCACGAAGCGGTCGGCTTCGTAGACGTCGAGGTCGATCCGGTGGGCCGCCCGCACCACGCGGCCCGGCGTACGGTACTCGAGCGACACGCCGGCGATGCGCAGGAGCGGGTCGGGCAAGGGGCGCAGCATCTCGCGCGGCGCCGCGGGCGGCTGGGGCGCGCGCACGGCTACGGCCGAGTCGCGTTCGATCACCAGCGTCATCGGTGCCGCCCCCTCAGCTGCCCGCCGCCACGCGCGGGTTGACGAAGAAGTAGTCGCTCAGGGATTTCGGCTCGTTCTTGAGCGCCCCGACCCGGTGCATGAACTGGCCGAGGCCGAGCGTGTTCTGCGGCTCGACCTTGAAGGAGACCTCGGGATTCTTGATCACCTTGAGCAGCAGGGCGCGGTCGACGCGGCTGTTATTCGCCTTGAGGTAGATGTCGGCGGCCTGCTCCGGGTTCGCAGCGATGAAGCGCGCCGCCTCGTCGAGGGCGTCGACGAAGGCCTGGTAGGTCTTCGGGCTGGTTTGGTAGAATTTTTCCGTCGCGTAGAGCACGGTCGAGGAGGCCGGCCCGCCCTGGACGTCGTAGGAGCTGAGGATCACCCGGGCACTCGGGTTCTCGGCCAGTTCCTGCTCCTGGAACGGCGGAACGCCGAAATGCGCCGTGATCTCGGTGCCGCCCTTGATGATCGCGGCCGCCGCCTCGGGGTGGGGGACCGCCACGCTGTTGCGGTCGAGGCGGGCGAAGTCCTTGTCGCCCCACAGCTTGGCCGAGGCCCATTGCAGGATGCGCGACTGCACCGAGACGCCGACCGCCGGCAGGGCGATGCGGTCCTTGTCGGTGAGGTCGGCGATCGACTTCACGTCGGGGCGGTTGCTGACGAGGTAGTACGGGAAGTTGCCGAGGGAGGCGACGCCACGGACGTTCTGGCGGCCGCGGGTGCGGTCCCACAGGGTGAAGAGCGGGCCGATGCCGGCGCTGCCGATATCGACGCTGCCGGACAGGAGCGCGTCGTTGACCGCCGAGCCGCCGGAGAGCTGCAGGTACTCGACCTTGATGTCGAGGCCGGCCTGCTTGCCGTGCTTCTCGATCAGCTTCTGGTCCTCGGCGACGTTGAGGAGCAGGTAGACGACGCCGAACTGCTTGGCGATCCGCAATTGCCCCTCGGCGGCATCGGCGCGGCCGACGGGCAGGGCCGCCATCAGCGCGAGGCCTCCGAGCAGGGCAGTGGCCTGACGGCGCAGGAGACGGGCGCTCTTCTTGATCATCACCATACTCTCGCGGTTGTCCGGGCACCTGGATACGGTCATCCGGCACCGGATATCTGTCCTTCTCCACCAGCATCGTCAACCGGAAGCTTGTTTCGATTGATGATCTATACGGAGATCGATTTTATCTTGAAATCATTCGTTCCAAGAACATTATTTTTATTGACGAAGCCCTTCGGCCGGCCGCCGGCACCGCTCACGCGGACGCGGCCCTCCGGCGTAGCCCCGGCAGGCGCTCGACCTCCGCGGCGACGAGGGCGGCGACCTCGACGGCCTGACCACGGATGTCCGGCACCGCGACGCATTCCCACAGCGTGCCGCGCAGGAGCGGGCCCAGCGTCCAGAGCCGGCCCGCCCGCCCGGCGCGCAGGCGGTAATCGTCGCCGGCCGCGAGGCCGAGCCCGAACGCGTCCGGCCGCGCGAGGCCGCGCCCGGTGAGGCGGCGCAGCAGAGGGTCCCCGGTCTCGTCGATGCGACCGATCCCGGTGGCGTCGACGATGCCCTGCACCGTCAGTGTCTCGTCCGCCGTGCCGCCCCGCGGCCGGATCGTCACCACGGCCTCGCCGGGCTCGTCCGCGATGGCGAGGATATGCCCGGCCCGCAGGTCCAGGCTGCCGGCCGCGATCTCGGCC
>NZ_LABZ01000070.1 GCF_001043955.1 Methylobacterium tarhaniae
GGTCGGGGTGGTGGTGGTGTAGCGGGTGCCGCTGGTCACGCGCGGCGCGGCCGGGGGGGTCGCGTCCACGGTCAGGCTGACCGAGTTCGCGTTGGCCGACTTGTTGCCGGCCGCGTCGGTGGCATAGGCGGAGATGGTGTGGCTGCCGTCGGTCAGGGGCCGCTTGGGACCCTCGATGCTGAAGACGCCCGTATCGCTCGCCATGGTGACGCCGGCGGTGCGTCCGTCGACGAGGATCTGGATCTTGCTGCCGGCCTCGGCGGTGCCGGTGATGGTCGGAGTGCTGTCGTTGGTCAGCGTGCCGGCGGTCGGGGCGGTGATGACCGGGGCGTCGGGGGCGGTGGTGTCGATCGCGATGGCCTTGGCGTTCCCGAGGGAGCCGGAGGCTCCGGGGGCGGCCAGGGTGAGGATCGCGGCGTTGCCGGCCGCATCCGTGATCGTGCCGCCGTTGAGCGCCAGGGCGTTGGTGGCGACGACGTCGAGGTCGGCGGCGGTGTCGCCGGCCTGGACGGTGTAGGTGAAGGTCAGGCTGTTGCTGCCCGAGCCGCTGGCATAGTCCACCGCCCGGCCTGTGCCGCCGGTGGCGAGGGTGAGCTGGGGCGTGCCGGTGACGGTGACGGCCTCGGAGAACCCGACCTGCAGGCTGATCGTGGCGCCGGCCTTGTAGGTGCCGTCGGCGGTGGTGGAGCTCACGCCGGTGACGGTCGGGGCGGTGGTGTCGATCACGATGGCCTTGGCGTTCCCGAGGGAGCCGGTGGTGCCGGGGGCGGCCAGGGTGAGGGTGGCGGCGTTGCCGGCCGCATCCGTGATCGTGCCGCCGTTGAGCGCCAGGGCGTTGGTGGCGACGACGTCGAGGTCGGCGGCGGTATCGCCGGCCTGGACGGTGTAGGTGAAGGTCAGGTTTTTACTGCCCGAGCCGCTGGCATAGTCCACCGCCCGGCCTGTGCCGCCGGTGGCGAGGGTGAGCTGGGGCGTGCCGGTGACGGTGACGGCCTCGGAGAACCCGACCTGCAGGCTGATCGTGTCGCCGGTCTTGTAGGTGCCGTTGGCGGTGCTGGCGCTCACGCCGGTGACGGTCGGGGCGATGGTGTCGACGACGACGCCGGTATCGGCGCCGGTGGCGGTCGACAGGTTGGCCAGGTTGAGTTCCGCGCCCGCCGACGAGAAATTCAGCCGCACCGAGACCGTTTTGCCGTTCTCGTCCGTCATCAGGACATCCGGCCGCCCATCGCCGTTCACGTCACCCGTCGTCATGGCGCCGGGTGCCGATCCGACGGAGTAGGCGAAGCCTTCGAGGAAGGTGCCGTCGCCCTTGCCCAGGAACAACGACAGGGTTTTGCTGTCTTTGTTCGCGATCAGGACATCGAGCTTACCGTCACCGTTCAGGTCCCTCGCCGCAATCGAAGCGGGGTTCAGCCCGGTCGGAAGCTCGTCCTGCTGAGGCACGAAGGTGCCGTTTCCGGCGCCGAGCCACACTTTCGCGGTCTGCTTGCCGGCGAGCAACGCCAGGAGGTCCTGCTTCCCGTCACCGTTGAAATCCGCCATCGTCACCATGCTGGGAGCGGAGTTGCTCCCAGTGTCGAGGTCCTGCCGGGTCGAGAAGTTGCCGTTGCCGTCGTCAATCAGCACCGACAGGGTATTGTTGCCGCTATTCGCGGTGACAAGTTCAACCCTCCCGTCTCCGGTCAGGTCCGCGACAGCTACGGAGGTGGGTTTGCTGCCGGCTCCGGTCGATATGGTCTGGGAAAACCGGAGGGTGCCGTTGCCGTTGCCCAGCAGGATCGATACGCTGTCACCACCGAAATTCGCGGTGACGAGATCAGGCTTGCCGTCGCGGTCGACATCCGCGACCGCCACCGATTTGGGGTCGGTGGTGTTGCTGCCGCCGCCGGAACCCATGGTTTTCTGCTGCTGGAACGTGCCGTCGCCGTTGCCCAGCAACACGCCCACTGCAGAGTATCCGATCGCCGAGTAGACGATATCGAGCTTGCCGTCGCGGTTCATATCCGCAGTCGAGACCGATGCGGGGATCATAAAGTCCGAATACCCGGCCGGGAAGGTCCGTTCGGCCTGGAAGCTTCCGTTGCCATTGCCCAGCAGAACCGAAGCTGCACCGCCGTTTTTGTTCACGGTGATGAGGTCGAGATTGCCGTCGCCGTTGACATCCGCGCTCGTCACCGCGACCGGATTGCTCGTTATGGAGTCGGTCGTCGACGGGCTGAAGCCGTTGACGCCCGGCATGCCGATCAAGCCGCCGTTCAGGGTCAGGCCGGTGACCTTCAGGCTGGTCGTGTCATCGCCGGCCGCCACCGTATAGGTGAAAGCCGGGTTTCCGTTAGTGTCGGAGCCGGTATAGGCCGCCTGCTTCCCGTTGCTCAGGGTCAGGTACGGCGTACCGCCCGTCGTATCCACCTCGACGGGAGCTTCGGGGGTGAGGGACAGCGTCAGCTGGTCCCCTGCCTTGAGCTTGGCACCCGAGGCCTGAGAGGCATTGACGGCCGTGATGCCGACCGCCTGCGCCCCCAGAAGCACCGACACGTTGCCGGCGCCGTTATTCGCGCTGACGAGATCGAGCTTGCCGTCTCCGTTGAAGTCCGCGACCGCCGCGGAGTGGGGTGATGTCCCGGTGCCGAAGGTCTGACTGGCCTGGAAGGTGCCGTTGCCATTGCCCAGCAGAACCGACATCGACGTGGCATTCGACTCCGTGACCACGAGGTCGAGCTTGCCGTCCCCGTCCACGTCGGCACTGGTTACCGAAGTGGGCCCGTCCGAAGCGTCGATGCTGATGCTGTGCTGCGTCTTGAAGGTGCCGTTGCCGTTGCCCAGCAGAACCGACACGGTTTTGTCGCTGACGTTCGCGGTGGCGATGTCGAGGTTGCCGTCCCTGTCGAAATCCGCAATCGCCACCGCTCTCGGACCGGCTCCGATGCCGAACGTTTCCTGGGCCTGGAACGCGCCGTTGCCGTTGCCCAGCATCACCGACACGGTGCCGGTGGCGAACGTCGTGACCACGAGGTCGAGCTTGCCGTCCTTGTTGACGTCCGCAAGCGTCACCGCGGAGGGCTGGCTCCCGACGCCGGTGGTCTGATGGGCCTTGAACGTGCCGTCGCCGTTCCCCAGCAGAACCGAAAATGTGTTCTGGTTGTAGTTCGTCGTGAAGAGATCGAGCTTGCCGTCCCCGTCCACGTCGGCGAGCGCCACCGAGCTAGTGCCGGCTCCTGCGGCGAGGGTCCGCTGGGCCTGGAACGTGCCGTCGCCGTTCCCCAGCAGAACCGAAACGTTGTTGCTGCCGAAGTTCGAGGTGATGAGGTCGAGCTTGCCGTCCCGGTTCACGTCCGCAAGCGACGAAGTGAGAGGGATGCTGCCCACGCCGAAGGTCTTCTGGGCCTGGAACGTGCCATCGCCGTTGCCCAGCAGAACCGAAACATTGGAACCAGCGACATTCGTGACCACAAGGTCGAGGTTGCCGTCCCGGTTCACGTCCGCGGTCGCCACCGCGTTGACGCCAGACCCAGCAGCGAAGGTCTGCTGGTTCTTGAACGTGATGGTCATGCGTGTCTCGCTCGCTCTTGTGCCGTGCGGTCATGGTGCCGCCCGCGTTGCTCGACCTGTGCCATCTCCTCCGGGGCAGGACGGATGGCGGCATCGATTGCGGAGCGCGCCGGTCCACCCGGCTCATGCCACTTCGGTGATTACGCAGATGAGGTACCGCATCCGATCGGCTTACGCAACGAGGACCGCAAGAGACCGGCAGGAGAAACTGTTGCGCCTTAGGCATTTCGATGGGGTGTATCTGCGTCGCAATTATCAGTTCTCAGGGTAAAAACACATAAAATCAGCAGTTAATTTTTTATTAACAATAATTTTGTTATTGAAAATATATCATAATCGACCAATCAACGCGCCGGAAGGCGTCTGGACTGATCGAGCAACATGCCGGAAAACGAGCATGAGCCGGGCGCCGACAGCTTGGCTGTTCTGGTTCGCCCGCCTTCAGAGCGGGGCGTGGGCCAGGATATGGAGCGCGAGCCGGTCGGTCAGCGCGGTCCCGCCGAGCGCCTCCGAGTGACCCTGCGGCAACGACGCGGCACGCGCCTCCTCGGCCCAGCCCTCGCGCTCCGCCCCGGTCCGGCGCAGGCTCCGCCCGTGCAGCCGCGCCAGGGCGGCGCTCTCGGGAAAGGCCGCGCAGGCCCGGCCGAGGAGCGCGCAGCGCTCCGCCTCGCTCTCCTGGCGCGACTCGGTGACGACCTGCACCAGGGACGCGGCGAAGCCCTCCCGCTCGGGACCGTGCAGGACCGGGCCGAAGCGGTCCACGGCCTGCTCCAGCGCTGCCATCCGCCCCTCGGGCAGCAGGGCCGCGGCCAGGAGGGCGATCACGGCATTCTCCGGCAGCGACGCGACGGCGCGGGCGGCGAGGCCGGCGCCGTCCGGCTCACCGGTGACGGCGGCCACCCGCAGCCGGTACTGCCAGGCCGTGATGACGGCCGGCTCGGCGGCGATCACCGTCTCCAGGCACCGGCGGCTCGCCGCCACGTCCCCGTCGAGGAAGAGCGCGCGGCCGAGCTCGGCACCGAGGGCGGTGTCGGACGGGTCGCAGGCCAGCGCCCGCCGGAGGATCTCCAGGGCCGGCGCGATCTCCCGCCTGGCGAGGCCGGACCTGGCCCGCGCCCGGGCCGCCATCCGGTGCCCGGGCTCGGCCGCGAGCAGCCGGTCGAGCCCGGCCCGGTCCTCCTCCGAGAGCGGTCCGCCCGCGAGGGCCGCCTCGTCCGGGGCGAGGTCGATGGCGTGGTAGCCCGGCGCGGCGTTGAGCCGGGCCCCGCGCGGCGGTCCCGCCCGGCGCACCAGCGTCTCGTACCAGGCGAGGCGCTCCCCGACCCGATCCGGGAGACGCCGTGTCTCGCACATGCGCCGGTAGGCTTGGGCCCGGATCCGCTCGCGCAGGGCCGCGTCCCCGGCGAGGCGGTCGAGGCCGGCGCACAGGCCGGCGGGATCGCCGAACAGCAGCCCGGTTTCCCCCGGGACGACCCGGCCCTGGTAGGGATCGAGGTCGGCATAGAGCCCCGCCACCCCGCGGGAGGCGTATTCGAGATGCTTCACGTCCGAGCGGCCGCGGTTGTAGCCGCTCGGCAGCAGCGGCGCGAGGCCGATATCGAGACCGTCGAGGAAGCCCAGATAATCGGCGCGGCTGCCGAAGGGGACGAAGCGGTAGCGCTCCGGCGGCAGGTCGAAGAAGGCCCGGGCCGGTTCCCCCGTCATGATCGCCAGTCGGGTCTCGGGATGGGCGTCGAGCCAGCGCTGGAGCGCGGGCGCGATCCAGTAGAGATCGGCGAAATGCCCCGGCGAGCCCGCCCAGCCGATGGTCAAGGGGCCGGAGCGGGGAGGGGACAGGGGCGGCGGTGCCTCGGCGAGGTGGTTGTCGAATACCGCGACCTCCCGTGCGCCGAGGTCGCGCCAGCGCTCGGCGAGGCGGGGCGTGCTGGCCTGGACGCCGTCGGCCGTGCGCAGCAGGTGCCGGTAGAGTGCCGGCACGGCGGGTTCGGCCCAGGTCCCGGCGATGGGATTCCAGGGCTGCAGGTCGAAGAAATCGTCGTTGGCCTCGAACACCGTCGGGCGGCCCTCGGCCCGGCGGTGCCGCACGAGGTCGGCGAGGCCCGCATCGTCGGCGAAGTGGAGCACGAGGAGATCGGCGCGGCGGGCGAGCGTGAAGCCGTGGCGCCCGGCGAGATGCGCATCGACCATCGTGACGCCGGGCAGGCTCGCGAGCGCCTGGGCGGGTTCGTGGATCCGGTAGAGGGCGTCGCCGTCCCGGCCGAAGCCGCAGAGCTGAACGATCCGCATGACGGGCTCCCCCGGCCGTGATAGGTGCGGTCTCCCCTAGAGGAAGACGCGGGCCGGGACCATCCCGGACGGCCCGGGCGCGAGGCTGACTGGGCGTGAGGATCGGCGCATGAGGGTTCCGGCCCGGCATGGCAGGGCGTCCGCCTCCGGTCCCGGACGGCGATGAGCCCGGCCTCGCCCCATCCCGATGCCGTGGCCCTGCTGCGCCGGGGCAATGCGCGGCTGACGGCCGGCGCCCCCGCGGAGGCGCTGGCCCTGTACGGCGCGGCCCTGGAGCGGGCGCCGGCCCTGGCGGAGGCCTGGTTCGGGCTCGGGGGCGCCCTCGTCCAGCTCGGCAGGGCCCGCGAGGCGGAGGAGGCCTGCCATCGCGGGTTGCGCCACGCCCCGGCGCACCGGGTCGGCCTCGCCAATCTCGGGGTCGCCCTGTCCAGCCAGGGCCGCTACGGCGAGGCCCAGGGCTGCTTCGAGGCCGCCCTCGGCCGCGACCCGGGCTTCGTGCAGGCCCATACCGGCCTCGCCCACGCCCTCCTGCAGCAGAATCAGGTCGCCGCCGCGCAGGCGCGCTACGAGCACGCGCTGAGCCTGGATCCGGACATGCCGGACGCCCGCACCGGCCTCGCCGACCTGCTCAACCGGACCGGCCGGCCGACACAGGCCTGCGCCGTCGCGGCCGAGACCCTGCGGCGGAACCCGGACCACGCCCCGAGCCGCGCGGCCCTGTTCGACCTCCTGGTGCGCTCGACCCGCTTCGCCGAGGCCGAGGCCTTGTTCGAGACCTGGGAGGGAGCCCCCGTGTCCGACCCCGACGCGGCCTCCCAGGTCCTGATGGGCCTCAACCTCCTGCCGGGCCTCGCCCCGGAGCGGATCGCGGCGGCGCACCGCGCCTGGGGGGCGGCCCAGGAAGCCGCCGCCAAGGCCGCCCCGGTCCGCGTCGCCCATGGCGACCGTGATCCGGAGCGCCGGCTGCGCATCGGCTACGTCTCGGCCGACCTGCATTTCCACCCGGTCGGCCGCTTCCTGCTGCCGCTCCTCGCCGCTCACGACAAGCGGGCCGTCCACGTGACGTGCTACAGCCAGTCGCCGGGGCGGGACGCCGTCACCGGGCAGATCGCGGCCTGCGCGGATCTCTGGCGTGCCTGCCAGGGAATGGGGACCGACGAGCTGGCCTCCCTGATCGCGTCCGACGGGATCGACATCCTGGTCGATCTCTCGGGCCATACCTTCAGAAACCGTCTCGACGTCCTGGCCCGCCGGCCCGCGCCCGTGCAGGTGAGCTGGCTCGGCTACCTCAACACGACCGGGCTCGCGGCGATCGACTACCGCATCACCGACCCCATCGCGGATCCGCCCGGGGCCGCCGACGCCTTGTCCGCGGAGGCGCTGATCCGCCTGCCCCGCTTCGTCTGCTTCGCGCCGCCGGCGGAGCCGCCGCCGGTCGCCGAGCCGCCGGCCCGGGCCGGCCGCGGCGCGGTGCTTGGGGTCTGCAACCGGGCGGAGAAGATCAACCCGGCGATCGCCGGCCTCTGGGCACGGGTGCTCGCCGCCTCGCCCGGCAGCCGGCTGCTGGTGCGCACGGGCAATTTCGCGGACGCGGAGCTGCGCCGGCGCGTCGGTCGCCTCCTGACCGAGGCGGGCATCCCGGCCGAGCGGCTGGACCTCGCGGAGGACCCGCCGGACTACACCGCCTACCTCGCCGCCTTCGCGGAGATCGACATCCTGCTCGACCCGACCCCGTATGGCGGCCTCACCACGACCTGCGAGGCCCTGTGGCAGGGGGTGCCGGCCGTCACCCTGTCCGGCGACCGGCAGGCCGGGCGGGTCGTGGCGAGCGCGCTGACCGCGGCGGGATTGCCCGACCTCGTGGCCACGCGCCCGGACGAATACGTGCGGATCGCGGCCGGGCTGGCGGGCGACGTCGAGCGCCTGGCGGCCCTGCGCCGCGGGATGCGCGAGCGCCTGCGCGGCTCGGCCCTGTGCGACGCGCGCGGGTTCGGTGCGGCCGTGGAGGCCGCCTACCGCACCGCCTGGCGCCGCTTCTGCGCCGGGGAGGGGGCGACGGCCCTGACGGTCGCCTGAGGCGGGCCAGCGGCTCGGGATGCCGGCGCGGCCCCCGGTCACGACGCGGGGTCCGGCCGGCGGAAGGTCGCGAAGCGCCGTGCCAGCACCGGCAGGACGGAAAGGTTCAGGAGCGTCGAACTGGCGAGCCCGCCGAGGATCACGATCGCCATCGGGCCCTCGATCTCGCGGCCCGGCTCGCCGGCGCCGAGGGCCAGGGGCAGCAGGCCGAGGCCGGTGACGAGGGAGGTCATCAGGATCGGCACCAGGCGGTCGGCGGCGCCGTCGATCGCCGTGGCGGTGGTCCAGGGCCGTCCCTCGACGAGCACCAGGTGCTCGTAATGGGCGATCATCATGATGGTGTTGCGCAGCGAGATGCCGAACAGCGTCACGAAGCCGACGATGACGCCGAGGGAGACGAGGCCGCCGGTCGCGGCCACGGCCAGGACCCCGCCGACGAAGGCGAAGGGTGTGTTGACGAGGATCAGCATCAGGTTGGCGGGTGACCCGGTGACGACCGCCAGCAGGAGCAGGATCCCGAGCCCGGAGAGCCCGGCATGGAGCGCGAGGTCGCGGCGGGCCTGTCCCTGCGCCTCGGCCGCGCCGCCGATGCCGACATAGACCCCGGGGGGCAGCGTCACCTCCCGGGCGATCTTGCGCGCGACGGCCTCGGTGAACGAGGCGACGTCCCGGCCCGCGACATTCGCCGTCACCACCCGCACCCTCTGTGCCCCGTGATGCGCGATGGCGTAGCGCCCCATGGTCTCGTAGACGTCCCCGACCTGCGACAGGCGGATGGTGACGCCGCCGGGCGTGCGCAGGGGCAGGTCGCCGAGGCTCGACAGCCGCGAGCGGGCGGCGGGGTCGAGGACGACCACGACGTTGAACACCGCGTTGCCCTCGTAGGACTGGCCGACCGTGTCGCCCTGGAAGGCCGTGCGGGCGAGCTCCAGCACCTCGATCGCGTCGAGGCCCCAGTGGCGCAGGTCGTTGGGGCGCAGCGCGATGGTGATCTGCGGCAGGCCCGCCGGCGACCTGAGCTGGATGTCGGCGGCGCCCCGGACCTCCGCGATCTCCCGCGCCACGTCCCGGGCCGCCGCCTCGATCCGGTCGAGATCCGACCCGTAGACGCTGACCACCACCGGGGCGGTGAAGCCCGACACCACCTCCTCGATGCGCTCCGCGAGGAAGGTCTTGAGCGAGAAGGTCGCCCCGGGCGTGGCCGCCATCAGGGCGCGGATCCCGGCCTCGGCCCGCTCCTGGGCCTCGCCGTCGAGGCCCGGCGCGAGGTCGATGTGGATCTCGCTCTCGTGCGTCCCGCCGAGATCGTAGCCGGCTTCGGCCCGGCCGACCTGCTGGGCGACGGCCCTTACCCCCGGCACCGCCTTGAGGCCCGCCGTGACGTGGCCTCCGAGCCGCAGGGTCTCCTGCAGCGAGGTGCCGGGGGCGGTCGCCATGTGCAGGATGAAGTGCCCCTCCTTGAGGTCGGGAAGGAAGGCGCCGCCGAAGGACGGCACCGGGACGGCGCTGCCCAGGACGGCGAGCAGGCCGGCCGTGGCCACGAGGACCGGGTGCCGCATCAGGACCTGGAGAAGCCGGACGTAGACGCCCCGCGCCGCCCGGGTGACCGGCGGCTCCCGGGCGGGCAGAGCCTTGCGCCCGGCGAGCAGCAGGCGCGCGAGGGCCGGCGTGACCGTGAGCGCCACGGCGAGGGAGGCCAGCACCGCCAGGATGTAGGCGAGCGCCAGGGGGCCGAACAGGCGGCCGGGCACGCCGGAGAGCGCCAGGACCGGCAGGAAGACCAGCAGGACCGCGAAGGTCGCGTAGGCGACGGAGACCCGGACTTCCAGGATGGCGTCGAGCAGCACCCTGGCATCCGGCAGGGGGACCGCCCGGCGCCGGTTCTCCCGCAGGCGGCGCATCGCGTTCTCGACCCCGATCACCGCGTCGTCGACCACCTCGCCGATGGCGATGGCGAGCCCGCCGAGCGTCATGGTGTTGAGGCTCAGGCCGAACGCCCCCAGCACGAGGACCGCACCGATGAGCGAGAGCGGGATCGCGGTCGCGCTGACCAGCGCCGTGCGCCAGTCGAACAGGAAGACCAGCAGGACCGCGACGACGAGGATACCGCCGAGCGCCAGGGCCTGCAGGACGTGGCCGGTGGCCCGCGCGACGAACTCGGCCGGGCGGAAGAGATCGGTGCGCAAGGTGATGCCGTCCCGGGCGAGGCCGGGCTTCAGCTCGGCGAGGGCCGCCTCGACCCCGGCCGCAACCTCAACGGTGTTGGCGCCGACTTGCGCGCCGATCATCATCAGGACGCCCGGCTGCCCGTCGACCAGGGCGGCGCTGATCGCCGGCTCCGGGCCGGCCACGACGTCGGCGACGTCGCCGAGCACCACGCTCGCGCCGCCCTCGTTGATCAGCACTGTGCGGGCGACCGCCGCCGGGGTCACCGACTGGCCCTCGGTCTGCAGGGTGATGCGCTGGTTGGCCGTGTCGATGAAGCCGGCCCCGCGCACGCCGGTCGCCTTGCGGCCGGCGGCGAGCACGTCGGCGAGGCCGATGCGGAAGCGGATGAGGTCCTGCGGTCGGACCTGGATGCGGATCGAGCGGACGTCGCCGCCATAGACCAGCACCTCGCCCACTCCCGGCGCCGCGAGGAGGCGCAGGCGCACCCGCCAATCCGCGACGCTGCGCAGGTCCATCAGCGAGCGCGTCTCATGCGAGATCCGGTCGACCGCGTCCGGCGATCCTGCCGGATCGCCTGCGCAAGGCGGATTTCGGCTCCGCTCAGGCGCCGCGCGGGCTTGCGACACGCAGTCCGGCCCCGATCGTCCGGATTGCGTGTCGGCAGTCAGGCCGACGAGCAGGATCGCGCTCGTCGAGGAGGTCAGCGCCGTCATCGTGGGGGCCGCCACCCCCTGCGGCAGCCGTCCCGCGACGCCGGCCAGCCGCTCGCCGACGAGCTGGCGCGCCCGGTAGATGTCGGTCCCGGAGCGGAAGGTCGCGGTCACCACCGAGACCCCCTGGATCGAGTTCGAGCGGAGGGCCGCGAGGCCGGGCAGGCCGTTCACGGCACCCTCCACGGCCTGGGTGACGAGCACCTCGACCTGCTCCGGGTTGAGGCCCGGCGCCTCGGTCTGCACCGTCACGGCGGGCGGGGCGAATTCCGGGAAGACGTCGTACTTGGCCGTGCTCAGGGCGAGGAGGCCGTAGACGATGAGGGCGAGGGCCAGGGCGACGACGAGGCCCGGCCGGCGCACGGCGAAGGTCACCAGGGCCGCCTGCAGACCCGACGAGGCGGCCGGTGCCGGCGTTCCGGCGCGGGCTTGCCCCTCGGCCGGCTGAGGATCGGGGGTGCTCACGCTCGTCGCTCAGTCGTCATCCGCGGCGGTGCCGGGCTGGGTCTGGCCCTTCAGCTCCTCGCTGAGCACCGCCTGCGGGCCGGTCACGACGATGTCCGCCGCCCCGCCGAGGTCGTCGACCACGTAGCGGTCCGCGGAGATCGCCGCGTCCGGCTTGAGCGGGTGCCGGGTGAAGCTGTCGGCGCCGACGCCGCGGTAGATCCAGGCGCTGCCCTGCCAGTGGATCACCGCGCTCTCCGGCACGGCGATCCCCACGCTCTCCTGCGGCGAGGTGAGGAAGGCCTGCACGCTCATGCCGGGCAGGAGGCCGGAATCGCCGGCCACGAGATAGTAGTAGCTGACGCCCTGGATGCGCTGGTCGGTCCGCGTCGCCGGCGCGACGAAGCGCATCGTCACCCGCTCGCTCTGCGGCGGCACCTCGGCGAAGGCCGTGGCAGGGGGAGGCTTCATCGCCTCGCCGGACGGCAGCGTCACCTGCACCAGGAGATCCGCCCGCTCGATCAGGCGGGTGACGAGGGGAGCCCGCTCGACGATCGCCCGGCCCAGCACCGGCCCCCATTCCTGCTTCGCGGTGGCGGCGAGGGTCCGCACCTGCGATTCGGCGGCCGTCACCGTCGCCTCGTCGGTGAAGGCGGTGCCCTCGACCGTCTCCAGCTGGGCGCCGGCAACGACCGTGGGACCGAGGCTCCTGGCGCGGCGAAGCGCTCCGGCGGAGACCTCCGCGCGGGCTTTCGCGGTCCGCAGGGCGGCGACCGCACCGGCGTAGCTGTTGGTCAGGTCGGTGATGCGGGCGGGATCGAGGACGCTGCCATAGGCCAGGATCTCGACCCGGTGCGGCTGCGGCAGAAGGTGGGCCGTCACGACGCCGATGCGCGCGCGCTCCTCGGCCGTCAGCCGCACGGCGACGCGGCCGCCCTCCGGCAGGATACGGGTCCGTCCCTGGCCCTGCGCCGGCCCGATCATGCTCGCGCCCGCGCTCAGGATCAACATCGCGGACAGCCCCGCCCGCCGCATCATCGCGCCTTCTCCTTCGCCCTTCGGTTCCCCGTGGAAGGCCGCTTCTGCCGCGCTTTGCGTGAACGGTCTACCCGACGATCGGGCATGGAACGGGGAAGCCGGCGCCGGCCGGGGCGGCTGGCGAATGCCGGCCCTCTACGCGGCCGGGACGACCGGGGCCCCGTCACGCTCCGCCACCAGGGCGGCGCCGGCGGTACGAGCTGGGCTGGGATGAGCGTGGCGTTGGTCATCCCGAGACCCTCGCCGCCTTCGGCCGACGGCAAGTTCTCTGAGAAAAACCGCTTATGCGAATCATGGGTGCAGGGGCGAGGCCATCCCTGGGCCGGACGATCCCCCGTCCGTGCCATGGTGCTCGCACCGCACCTTTCAGGACGATCCGACGGGCGTGATCGGGATGGCTCCCGTCCCCCGGCGGTTGTCGGACAGCCCGGCCGGTCAGAATTCCATCGAGGCCGAGAGCAGGAAGCTCCGCGGCGTGCCCTGGCTGAGGATGCCGCGGCCGGTCGTCGCCCAGTAATCGTGGCCGGTTACGTTGACCACGTTCGCCCGCAGCGTCAGCGGACGGTCCTGGAACGTCGTGGCGTAGCGCAGGCCGAGATCCAGCGTCGCCCAGTCGGGGATCTTCTGGCTGTTGGCGAGGTCGTAGTACTGCGCCGCGGTGTAGATCACCCGTCCGGTCAGCGTCAGGCCCGGGACCAGGCTCCGCGGCAGGTCGACCTCGCCGTAGAGGTTGAGTTGCACGTCCGGCACCCCGACCGCCGTTCGGCCGACATTGCGCGGGTCCTGCGAACGCACCTGCACCCCGTCGAGCAGGGTCACGCCGCCGAGCAGGCGCACGCCCGGCGCCGGCTCGCCGAACACCGTCATCTCGACGCCGCGGTTGCGCTGGCGGCCGTCGACCGAGAACAGCAGCGTGCGGGTGTCGAGGAAGCCGAAGGGCTGCTCGATGTCGAAGGCGGCGACGCCGAGCCCGAGCGTCCCGAAATCGTACTTGGCGCCGACCTCCGTCTGGCGCGACACCGAGGCCGGGAAGGTGGCGCTCGCGTTGACGGCGTTCACCGGCGGGGCCGGCGAGGTCAGGCCCTCGATGTAGTTGGCGTAGAGCGACAGCCGCTCCCACGGCTTCACCACCAGGCCGACGCCCGGCGAGAACGCGCCGCTCTCGCTCGCGCCGGTCCGGAAGCCGTTGGCCGGATTGTAGGAATTGACGTCGAGGCTCTGCCAGCGGCCGCCGATCGTGAGGAGCACCCGGTCGTCGAGGATCGAGAGCGTGTCGGCGATGGCGATGCTGCGGTTGATGCGGCTCGAGGTGCGCGGGGTCGCGTTCGACAGCCCGAAGGTCGAGCGCGGGGCGACGTAGGTCGGGTCGTAGAGGTTCGACACGATGGTCGGGCCGACGGTCTGGGCCGGGGGTTGGGCGAGGTCCTGCCAGAACCCGACCGCGGCGAGGCCGAAGCTGTGCTTGACCGGCCCGGTCTCGAGCGTGCCGCGCAGGCCCGCCTCGGCGGTCTGGTTGACGATGTGGAACGGCAGGTAGCTGATCGGGTCGCGGTAGTCGCCGCGCGCGTTGAAGATCGTCAGCACGCCCCCGAAGTACTCCTGGCGGAAATTCGACACGCCGTAGGCGCCGTACACCGTCAGGCCCGGGGTCAGGTCGTACTCGACCCGGGTGGCGAGCTGCTGGTTGGCGCTGTCGCGGTACTCCCAGGGCTGGTGCTGGTTGAGCGTCAGGTCGGGCGCGCGCGGGATGCGCACGCCCGCCGCCACGCTGCGGTTGCGCAGCGGCGAGGTGAAGTCGAGTTCCTGATAGCCGAGGTCCAGGCTCGCCCGCAGGCGCTCGCCGCGATAGTCGAGGGCGAGGGCCGCGACGCCGAAATGGAGGCTCTGGTTGTCGATGGGGGTGGCGCCGTTGTTGAAGGCGCCGTTGAAGCGGATGCCCCACTCCTTCGCGTCGCCGAAGCGGCGACTGACGTCGACCGCCTTGTACATCTGGGCGGTGGACCCGTAGCCGAGCGTGACGCGGGTGAGCGGATCGTCTCCCGCCCGCTTCGGGATCAGGTTGATGCCGCCGCCGATATTGCCGAAGGGCGGCACGCCGGAGAGGAGCGTCGAGGGCCCGCGCAGCACCTCGACGCGCTCGATCGGCTCGATCGCCGGGTTGAAGGCGTCGGCGACGCCGTAGAGCCCGTTGAACGCCATGTCCTGGGCGAAGACCGGGAAGCCGCGGATGAAGAAGCCGAGGATGCCGGAAAAGGCCGGGACGTTGGTGCGGATCGACGGGTCGTTGTTGACCACGTCCTGGACGCTGCGGGCCTGCTGGTCGCGGATCAGCTTCTCGGTGTAGCTGGTCGCGCTGAAGGGCTGGTCGAAGACGCTGCGGTTGCCGAGGAACCCGAGGCGCGACCCGGAGCCGACGTCGCCGCCCGGATAGGCCGGGGGCGGCGGCCCGACGATGGCGTTCCGGTTCACCGGCGCCCCTCCGCCCGACGCCGCCACGGAGATCTCCTCGAGGCGGATCTCGCCCTGGGCGAGCGCGCCCTGGACGAGGCAGGGCATCGTCAGCGTGGCCAGACCGAGGCTTGCCCCGAGGCGGCGGCGGTTCCTGGGACGGGGGCGTCGGGCGTGCCGCATGTGATGACGATCCAGCTGTTCACGATCTCGGGCCGACTCGCCGTCGGCGGAATTTTCTATTCGGTGTCTCGCCGCAAGACGCAACGGCACTGTCGTCGGATCATCCGAAAATTCGCGCGATTGTTGTGATGATGGAACAAAATTAAAAATAGAATATGTCTAATCTGGCTTCTTTGATGCCGGCTGCCCCAGCGTGAATACTGTAGGCGCGCGTCGGTACACTTTCCTATCTCTGCGGCATTGCGCACGAAGCAGCGTGCCGCGCGACCCAGAGCGTGGCGTGCAGGCCCGACGTCGCCACGACCCGCGATTCCTGGATGTCGTTGCCGAAGCGTGCGTCGTCGGCCGCCGAGGCATTGCTGAGCTCGGCCGCGAGGTGGTCGAGCCGGATCGGCATGAGGCGAAGACGATCCGGACGGTCCACGCGCTCCCTCCCCTCGGTGGGGGCCGGCTCCGCGTCAGTGGCCGGCATTCTCCAGGGCGCGCTGGAGCGACTGCTCCATGAGGTCTCCCCCGACCGGCTTCTCGAGAAACGCGAAGGCCCCGCTCGCGAGCGCGCGCCGGCGCAGGGCGTCGCTCGCGAAGGCCGTGACGACGATGATCGGGAGCGTCCGCCCCTCCGCCCGCAGGCGCTCCTGCAGCTCGACCCCGGTCATCCCGGGCATCTGCACGTCGGTGATCAGGCAATCGGGCGGTGAGCCCGGCCCGTCGCGCAGGAAGTCCTGCGCGCAGGCATAGGTCTGCGCCGCGTAGCCCAGGGAGCGCACCAGGCTCGCCGTGGCGGTCCGGACGGATTCGTCGTCGTCCACGATAGCGATGGTCGGGGGGTTGGACATCGTGTGCCTTGCGCCGCCAGGGGCCGGCTGCCCGAACGTGAGGAGCCGGTCCCCGATATGGACCCGCCGACGACGCTTTGAAATCATACTCAGGTTTGGGTGATCCCGAGCGCTTCGGCCATGCGGACGAGGTCGGCGAGCGAGCGGGCCGCCATCTTCTTCATGACGTTTCCGCGATGTATCTTGACGGTGATCTCGCTGAGATTGAGGTTGCCGGCGATCTGCTTGTTCATCAACCCTGCGGTAACCTGAGCCAGGACCTCCCGCTCGCGCGGCGTGAGCGTGTCGTAGGCCGTCCGGAGGGCTTGCAGGCCGGTGTCGCGGCTGCGGCGCTCCGCGTCACGGGCGAGGGCGGCCGCGACGGCGTCGAGCATGTCCTGGTCGCGGAACGGCTTGGCCAGGAAATCGACCGCGCCGGCCTTCATCGCCCGCACCGACATCGGGATGTCGCCGTGGCCGGTCATCAGGATGATCGGCAGGCGGATCCCGTGCTCCGCGAGCCGGGCCTGGAAGTCGAGCCCGCTGAGGCCCGGCATGCGCACGTCGACGACGAGGCAGCCCGGCGCGTCGGCGTGCCGCGCCGCCAAAAGCTCCGCTGCCAGGAACTCCGTCGCCGAGGCGTAGGTCACGGCGGCGAGGTCGACGGAGCGGAACAGGCCGGCCAGGGCCTCCCGCAGGTCCGCGTCGTCGTCCACCACGAACACCGTCGGCGCGAGGTGGGTTGGGTCGGCCTTGTGGATCACGGCGTCCCCTCCCCCGGTTCCTCCGCCGGCAGCAGCAGGTGGAACGTCGCCCCAGGCCCCGCCTCGGAGGTCCCAAGCCCCGCCTCGGAGATCCCGGGCCCCGCCTCGGAGATCCAGAGCCGGCCGCCATGGGCCTCGACCGTCGAGCGGCAGATCGCCAGCCCCATGCCCATGCCGTCCGGCTTCGTGGTGTAGAAGGGCTGGAAGATCCGCTCCCGCGCCTCCGGCCCGATCCCGTCGCCCGTGTCGGTCACGTCCACCCGCACCTGCCCGTCCTCCTGCCGGGCGGTCCTCACGGTGAGCACCCGCGCCCGGTCGCGGGTGGCCGCCATCGCCTGGATGCCGTTGACCATCAGGTTGATGACCACCTGCTGCATCTGCAGGCGGTCGCCGCGCACCCGCGGCAATCCGGGCTCGCTCCCGATGCGCAGGGTCACGGCGTGCCGCGCCAGCTCGCGGTCGAGGAGCTGCGCCGCCTCGCCGATCAGCTCGGGGAGAGCGAGGCTCTCGTGCCGCGTCGACGTCTTCTTCAGGAAGCCGCGGATGCGCGCCACGATCTCGGAGGCCCGCTTGCCGTTCGCCACGGCCCGGCCGAGGGCGTCCGTCGCCTCGCCGAGGTCGGGCGCGGGGCGCTTCAGCCAGCGCAGGGCCGCCTCGCCGTTCGTCACGATGGCGGCGAGAGGCTGGTTGATCTCGTGCGCCATGGTGGCGGTGAGCTCGCCCATCGTCGCCACGCGGGCCGCGTGGGCGAGGTCGGCCTGCACCGTGAGCAACGCCGCCTCCGCCTCCTTGCGATCGGTGATGTCGAGGGCGTGGACGAGCACGCAGCCGAGGTCGGAGGGGTCGGCCGGAAAGCTCACGCCGAACAGGACCGGGACGGTGGTACCGTCGAGGGCGCGCAGCTGCGCCTCGCCCTCGAAGGACCTGGCTCCGGCGGCGAGGGCCGCGAGGGCCTGCGGAAAGCTCTGATCGGTCTCGGGCAGGAGCGCGTCGAGGAGGAGCGTGTCGCGGGGGCCGAGCAGGGCCGCGCGGTCCGGGGCGCGCAGCATGCGCAACGTCGCGGCGTTCACGTCGACGATGGCGACGCGCCGGCGCTCCCGCGCCACGAGGCCCGGATCCGCCGCGCAGGCGGCGGCAAGGTCGTGGAGGCCCTCCTCGCGCAGCCGGTCGAGATCGGCCTTCACGGCCGACCAGTCCTGCTGGAGGATCGAGACCTGGGTGTTCTCGAAGATCGAGCGATAGCGCCGCTCGCTCGCGACGAGGCGGGCATGGGTCCGCTTGCGCTCGGTGACGTCGGTGTTGGTCTCCAGCACGGCGAGCGGTGCGCCCGCCGCGTCGCGCTGCAGCGCCCAGCGGCTCTCCACCGTGATGGCGGCGCCGGTGCTCACCCGCTGGACGAGCTCGCCCTCCCAGCGGCCGGTGCGGTGCAGCTCGGCCAGGATCTCCCCCTTCTCGGCCGGGAACTCCGTGCGCAGGAGATCGTGCGCGAGGCAGCCGACGGCCTCGGCGGCGGTCCGGCCATAGAGCGTCTCGGCGGCCGGATTCCAGAACGTGATCACCTCGCGCGCGTCGCGCACGAAGACCGCATCGTGGGTGAGATCGAGCAAGTGGGCCTGCTCGGCCAGGACCGCCGCGTCGTCCTTGTGGCGCAGCGCGAGCGCGGTAACGATTCCGATCGCCGCGAGGCTGACGAAGCAGCGCAAGAGCGGCGCGCCCGTTTCCTCCGGGCCGTGGGAGACGAGGTAGGCGGTCGCCGTGAGGGCGAGGCACCCGGCCGTGGTCAGGATCACGCCCCGCCGGCTGAATGCCCGGGCGGCGATCAGCACCACCACGACGTAGAGCACGGCGACCGCCCCCTCGACGGGCGAGAGCACGTCGACCAGGAAGACCCCGAGCGCGATCAGGAGAGCGGCGACGCGCGGGGCTGCCCCGGCGCCGGTCCCGGACCTAGGCGGCGCGCGCATCGCGGGCCCCGGTCGCCGGGTGGATCGGGCTCGCCCCGCAAACCGCGCCGCGCCCCGGCGCCGCAACGGCCGGCGATCGCCGCCCGAGGCCGTCCGCGGCGGCACGTGCCACGCCATGGCCCGCGGCCTTGCCCGCCGCCTGTCCTGCCCGGACCGGCACCGCCACGTCCATCCCCGCCTCCTCTCCGCGCCGTCTCAGCTGTTAGTCCTTAATCGGACCATGCCCCGCGCCGCGATCCTCCGAAATCATACGGAGGGATGATCCGGCCTCCTTCGGCACGCTCCCGTCGCCGTCCCGGCGCAGGCGTGAAACCAGCCTGTGCGCCGTCGCCGTCGAGACGAAATCCGCCCAAGCTTACAATCACGGCGTGCATCCCTGCCTGGCCGAAGGGGCCGGGAGCCGGCGCGACGAGGTGACGGAGCTCGGCTCCAACCCGCCGGCCGTGAACGGGATCGTCCCTCGACCAACATTTGATGGTGCCCGCTTAACCTGTGTTAACCATCGGCGATAACACCACAGGTTGTGGTCTTGTCGGCGCCCGCGCGGTTGCCACTATTGGTTGCAGTTCCACCAATCGGTTGTATCCGCCCATGGCTACGCAGACGTTCGACAGCTCCCTCGGCGTGTCCGGCAACCCCGTGACCCTCGGCGGATTCAACTACGCGTTCCGAAACACCAGCGGAGCCAATGCCGGGACCCTGCGCGTGGGGAGGTCCGGGCTGGGCGGGCTGCTCGGGCTCAGCGATCCGTCGCTCGGCCTGTCCGATGCCGCGGCGCGCGGCTATCTCTCGATCTCTCAATCATCCGGTACCGCGTTCGCCCTGGACAGCCTGGTGGTGGAACGCCTCCTGTCGGTGGCCGGCAACACGGTCTTCGTCGGCTATCGGAACGGCCAGCCGGTGGCGACCCAGGTGGCGAGCAACCTGATCGGCCTCGGCGACCAGACGGTCCGCTTCACGGATCCCGCCTGGCAGAACGTCACCGAGGTGCGCATCTACGCGCGCGATCTCCTCGACGTCGATATCGGCTTCAGCTTCAGCATCGACGACGTCGTGACCTCCCCGGCCGATACGACGCCGCCCCCCGCCCCGACGCTCACCGCGGGCACGGGCGCCACCGCCGACAACACGCCGACGCTCACCGGCACGGCGGAGGCCGGCAGCACGGTCACGATCGCGAACGGCACCACCGTCCTCGGCACGGTGACCGCGGGGGCGAACGGCACCTTCTCGTTCACCCCGACGACCCCGCTCGCCGACGGGACCTATGCCCTGACGGCGACCGCCCGCGACCCGGTCGGCAACACGAGCGCGCCCTCCGCGGCCATCGGCCTGCAGATCGACACGGTGGCGCCCGGAATCCCGACCTTCACGGCCGGCGGCGGGCTGACGAACGACGCGCGGCCGACGCTGACCGGCCGGGCCGAGGCCGGCAGCACGGTGATGCTGTTCAACGGCACCACGGCGCTCGGCACCGCGACCGCCGCGGCCGACGGAACCTTCACCGTCACTTCGGGCACCGCCCTGAGCCAGGGCACCTACAACCTGACGGCGACGGCCCGGGACGCGGCCGGCAATGTCAGCGCGGTATCCGGCGCCCTGTCCGTGACCATCGACACCATCGCCCCCGGCGTCCCGACCGTGACGGCCCCGAGCCTGACGAACGACGCGACCCCGACCCTCACCGGCACGGCGGAGGCCGGCGCGACGGTGACGCTATTCAACGGCACCGCCGTGCTCGGCACGACCACCGCGCTCGCCGACGGCACCTTCTCGTACACGCCCACCGCGGCCCTCGCCGACGGCACGGCGAGCATCACGGCCACGGCGCGCGACGCGGCCGGCAACGCCTCGAGCCCGTCCGTCGCCGTCAGCGTCACGATCGATACCGGCATCCCCGCCGCCCCGGCCTTCGACGTGCCCTCGCCCACGAACGATTCGACGCCCGCCCTCACCGGCACCGCGGAGGCCGGCAGCACCGTCACCATCAGCAGCGACGGGACCGTGCTCGGGACCGCCGTCGCCGGGGCCGACGGCATCTTCTCGTTCACGCCCGCCACCGCCCTGCCGGACGGCACCACCAGCCTGACGGCGACGGCGCTCGATGCGGCCGGCAACCTCTCGCCCGTCTCCGCCCCGGTGTCGCTGACGATCGACACCGCGCCCCCGGCCGTGCCGTCCCTGGCCACGATCCCGCTCACCAACGACGCGACCCCGACGCTGACCGGCACGGCGGAGGCCGGCAGCACGGTCACCATCCTCGACGGCACCACCGTGCTCGGCACCACGACGGCTCTTGGCGACGGCACCTTCTCGCTCACCCTGGCGACGCCGCTCGCCGACGGCACCACGAGCCTGACCGCGACCGCCCGCGACCTCGCCGGCAACCTCTCGGGCGCCTCGCCCGCCGCGACCGTGACGGTCGATACCGGCGCGCCCACCGCCCCGGTCATCACGCCGCTCGGCCCGACGAACAGCACCACGCCGACGCTGACCGGCACGGCGGAGGCGGGCAGCACGGTCGTCGTCCTCAACGGCACCACCGTGCTCGGCACCACGACGGCTCTCGGCGACGGCACGTTCTCGCTCGCCCTGACGACGCCGCTCGCCGAGGGCACCACGGCCCTCACCGCCACCGCCCGCGACGCGGCCGGCAACGTCTCGGTGCCGTCCGCGACCCTCACCGTCACGGTCGACGGGACGCCCCCCGGAGCGCCGTCCATCGATCCGCTCGGCCTGATGAACGACGCCACGCCGACGATCACCGGCACGGCCGAGGCCGGCTCCACCGTCACCATCAGCGGCAACGGCGGCGTGCTCGGCACGGCCGTGGCGGGCCCGCAGGGCACCTTCTCGTTCACCCCGACGACGGCCCTCGGCGAGGGCGTGACGAACCTAACGGCCACCGCCCGCGACCCGGCCGGCAACGTCTCGGCCGCCTCGCCGGCGGTGACGCTGACCGTCGATACCGCGGCCCCGCTCACGCCCACCCTGGCCTCGATCCCGCTCACCAACGACGCGACGCCGACCCTCACCGGTACGGCGGAGGCCGGCAGCACGGTCACGATCGCGAACGGCACCGCCGTTCTCGGCACGACGGTGGCGCTCGGCGACGGCACCTTCTCGTTCACCCCGGCGACGGCCCTCGCCGAGGGCGCGAACAGCCTCACCGCCACCGCCCGCGACGCGGCCGGCAACCTCTCGGGCGCCTCGCTCGCCGCCAGCGTCACGGTCGACACCGCCGCTCCCGCCGCGCCGACCCTCGATCCGGTGGTCGGCCCGGGCACCGACACGACGCCGACCATCACCGGCACGGCGGAGCCCGGCAGCACGGTCACGCTCTTCAACGGCACTACCGTGCTCGGCACCACGAGGGCGCTCGACGGCACCTTCTCGCTCACGCCGACCGTCCCGCTGCCGAACGGCACCTCCCAGATCACCGCGACCGCCCGGGACGCCGCCGGCAACCTCTCGGGCCTCTCGGCCGCCCTCCCGGTCTCCGTCATCAACGGCGTCGCGGACTTCCTGAGCGTCGACTACCTGCCGCCGACCAACGACGCGACGCCGACCGTCAGCGGCCTCGCCACCGCCGGCGACCTGATCACGATCAGCTTCGACGGCACGCAGGTCGGGACCGGGACGGCGCAGGCCGACGGGCGCTTCAGCATCGCCGTGGGGACCGCCCTCCCGGAGGGCGTGCGGACCCTGACCGTGGCCGCGACGGATGCGGACGGCACCGGCGCCGTGGCGACGGCGACGCTCGACGTACTGATCGACCTCACCCCGCCCGGGGCGCCGACCCTCGCGCCCCTCACCGGGCCGACCAACGACGCGCTGCCCGTCATCCGCGGCAGCGGGGCCGAGGCCGGCTCCACGGTGACGGTCACGGCAGGGTCCCTCGTCATCGGGTCCGCCCTCGCCGACGCCGACGGCAACTTCGCCGTCACGCCGAGCGCGCCGCTCCCGGAGGGCCAGTTCTCCCTCGAAGCCACCGCCCGCGACGTCGCGGGCAACGTCTCCCCTCCCTCGGACGCGGTCGCCCTGGAGGTCGACCTGACCCCGCCCGCCGTGCCGTCGGTCGACCCGCTCCGGCCGACCAGCGACACGACGCCGACCATCACCGGCTCGGCCGATCCCGGATCGGTCGTCCTGATCTCGGTCAACGACGCCGAGATCGGGAGCACGGTGGCGACCAGCGATGGCACCTTCGCGTTCACGCCCGCCGCTCCCCTGGCGAGCGGCGCGATCTCGGTCACCGCGACCGCGCGGGACGCCGCCGGCAACCTCTCGGCGGCCTCGGCGGCGGTGCCCGGTCTCATCGACACGACCCCGCCCGCCATCCCCGTCCTGACCACGGCGTCGGGCGCGATCGGTGACAACACCCCGACCATTACGGGGACCGCCGAGCTCGGCACGACCGTCGCGATCAGCAGCAACGGCACCGTCCTCGGAACCGCGCCGGTCGACCAGAACGGCCAGTTCTCCTTCACCCCGGCCCAGGCCCTGGCCGACGGGGCCGCCGTGATCACGGCGACGGCCTGGGACGCGGCCGGCAACGCCTCCGCCGCCTCCGCGGCGATCACGCTCGCCGTCGACACGGTGGCGCCGCCGGCCCCCGCCTTCACTATCGCCTCGGGCGCCACGACCGACAACACGCCCACCATCACGGGCACGGCCGAGGCCTTCGCATCCGTCACCATCTCCACGGCGGCCGGCACGCTCGGCACCGTGACGGCGGATGCCGATGGCGTCTTCTCGTTCACCCCCGCGGCGCCGCTCGCGGACGGGGCCTACATCCTCACCGCCACGGCCCGGGACGCCGCCGGCAATCTCGGACCGGCCTCCGCCGCGGTCACCCTCGGCATCGATACCGGCGTGCCGCCGGCCCCGACGATCGACCCGCTCGCGCCCGCGACGCGGGACAACACGCCCACCATCACGGGCACGGCGGAGGCCGGCGCGACCGTGACCGTCCTGAACGGCACCACCGTGCTCGGCACGGCGGTGGCGGACGGCACCGGCGCCTTCAGCGTCACGCCCGCGGCGCCGCTCGGCGACGGCACCTACACCCTCACGGCCACCGCCACCGACTTCGCCGGGCAGGTCGGTCCTGCCTCGGCACCGATCTCCTTCGACATCGACACCGCGGCGCCTGCCGCGCCGACGGTGACGAGCCCGGGCGGGGCAACCAGCGACACCACCCCGGAGATCACCGGCACCGGCGAGGCCGGCGCCACCGTCACGCTGTTCGACGGCACCACCGCCATCGGCACCGCCACGATCGGCCAGGACGGGGCCTTCACGGTCAGCCCGTCGACCCCGTTGGCGGAGGGGGCCCACAGCCTCACCGTCCAGCTCACCGACGCGGCCGGCAATGCCAGCGCGGCGACCGCCCCGCTCGGCGTCGTCGTCGACACGCTGCCGCCCTCCGCCCCCGTCATCACCACGGCGGGCCCGACAAACGACAGCACGCCGACCCTCACCGGCACGGCGGAGGCGGGCGCCACCGTCACCGTGAGCAACAACGGCGCGGTGCTGGGTAGCGTCGTGGCCGACGGCGACGGCACCTTCAGCTTCACGCCCGCCGAGCCCTTCGGCGAGGGCGCCAACCAGATCACGGCGGTGGCCCAGGACGCGGCCGGCAATGTCGGCCCGGCTTCCGCTTCCGTCACCCTCACCATCGACTCCGCGGCGCCAGGGGCTCCGACCCTCACGCCGGTGGCCGGCCCGACCAGCGACAACACGCCGACCCTCACCGGCACGGCGGAGGCCGGCACGACGGTGACGATCCTCAACGGCACCACCGTGCTCGGCACGGCGGTGGCGGACGAGACCGGCGCCTTCAGCGTCACGCCCGCGACGCCGCTCGGCGACGGCACCTACACCCTCACGGCCACGGCCACCGACGCCGCCGGCAATGCGGGCGGGGCCTCGGCCCCGGTGGTCGTCGCCATCGACACCGCGGCGCCCGCCGCGCCGATGGTGACGAGCCCCGGCGGCGCAACCGGCGACACCACCCCGGCCATCACCGGCACCGGCGAGCCCGGGGCGACGGTGACGCTCCTCGACGGCACGACGCCGATCGGGACGGCGGTGGTGGGGTCCGACGGCACCTTCACGGTCAGCCCGACCGACCCGCTCGCCGACGGGACCTACGGTCTCGCCGTGCAGCTCACCGACGCGGCCGGCAATGCCGGCGCGCCCTCGGCCCCCGTCAGCGTCGTCGTCGACACGCAGATCGATGCCGCGCCCGGGGTCGCCCTCACCGTCGACACCACGGCGGACGGGACCCTCAACGCCACCGAGGCCGCCGCGACGGCCTTCACGGTGACGGGCCTCGACGACGCCACCACGGCGGCGGCCACGTTCAGCGACGGCCGGGCGAGCGTGACGGTCACGGTCGGCGCCGACGGGACCTACGCGGCGGATCTCGGCGCGCTGGACGGGGCCGTGACCGCGAGCCTCCTCCTCACGGATGCCGCCGGCAACACCGCCACGATCGCCGGTCCGGCCTTCGCCCTCGACACCGCTTCGCCCGTCGGCACGGCCTTGGCCGACACGGCTGACGGCGCCGCGGTGGCCAGCTTCACCTACGGGTTGAGCTTCTCAGAGGCGGTCGTCAATGTCAGCCTCGACGACTTCGTGCTCACCGGCACGAACGGGGCGACCGGCACCGTCACCGGCATCGTCGGCTCGGGCAGCGCCTACACGGTGACGGTGGCGGGGGTGAGCGGCACCGGTTCCCTGACGCTGGCCCTCGCGGCGGGGTCCGACATCGCGGATTCCGCCGGCAACCGCGCCACGCTCGCGGCGGGAAGCCGCGACGTGATCGGCACCCCGCCGGTCCTGCCGGTGGTCACCGGCTACGGCGACGATACCGGCGTGCCGAGCGACGGCATCACCCGTGACACCACCCCGACCTTCACCGGCATCGGGGCTGCGGGGGCGTCGGTGACGCTCACCGCCGCGAGCGCCGCGGGCGCGGTCACGGCCACCGGCCTCGTCGCCGCCGACGGCACCTGGAGCGTCGCGCTGCCGAGCCTGGCGGACGGGGCCTACAGCGTCACGGCCAGCCTGGCCGACGCCGCCGGCAACCCGATCGGCACCTCGGACCCGTTCGCGCTCACCATCGACACCACCGTCGATGGCGGGACCGCCGCCACCCTGACGCTCGACGCGACCGCCGACGGCGTCATTGACGCGGCGGAGGCCGCCGCCGTCGCCTTCGCGGTGGCGGGGCTCGATTCCGGCACCAGCGGCAGCGTCACCTTCACCGACGGAATCCGCCGGACGAGCGTCGCCGTGGCGGCGGACGGCGCCTATACGGCGGACCTGTCGGGCTTCAGCGGGAGCGTGACCTCGACGCTCGTCCTCGGCGACGCGGCCGGAAACACGGCGACGGTCGCGGGCGGCACGCTGGTGCTCCAGGTCGGGCGGCCCGGCGCCCCGGTGGTCACGGGCTTTGCCGATGATACCGGCATCCCGGGCGACGGGCTGACGGGCGACACGACGCCGACGCTCTCAGGGCTGGCTGATCCGGGCAGCACGATCCGCGTCACCGCCGGCAGCCCGACGGGACCCGTCACGGTCGAGACCCAGGCCGATGCGGCCGGCGCGTGGTCGGCGACCCTGCCGGCCCTCGCGGACGGTCCCTACGCGGTCACCGCGGTGGCGATCGACGCCGCCGGCGCTGTCAGCGCGGTCAGCGACCCGTTCACCTTCGGGATCGACACCGCCGCACCCGGCGCCCCGGCGGTCACCGGCGGAGGCGGTGCGACCAACGACGCCACCCCGGCGATCACCGGCACCGGCGAGCCCGGATCGACGGTGACGCTCCTCGACGGCACGACGCCGATCGGGACGGCGGTGGTGGGGCCCGATGGCACCTTCACGGTCAGCCCGACCGACCCGCTCGCCGACGGGACCTACGGTCTCGCCGTGCAGCTCACCGACGCGGCCGGCAATGCCGGCGCGCCCTCGGCCCCCGTCAGCGTCGTCATCGACACGGGCGCGCCGGCCGCCCCCGTCCTGACGGGAGCGACGGGTCCGACCAACGACAGCACGCCGACCCTGGCCGGGACCGCCGAGCCCGGGACGACCGTCACCATCCGCAACGGCGACACCGTGGTCGGGACCGTGGCGGCGGGCGGCGACGGAACGTTCAGCTTCACTCCGACCGCGCCGTTGCCCGACGGGAACTACGGCCTGACCGCGACGGCGACCGACGCGGCCGGCGTGACCAGCGCCCCCTCGCAGCCCGTCAGCCTGACCATCGACACCGCCGCGCCCGGCGCCCCGGTGGTGACCGGCGGGGGTACGACCAACGACTCCACCCCGGCGATCACCGGCACCGGCGAGCCCGGATCGACGGCGACGCTCCTGAACGGCACGACGCCGATCGGGACGGCGGTGGTGGGGCCCGACGGCACCTTCACGGTCAGCCCGACCGACCCGCTCGCCGACGGCACCTACGATCTCGCCGTGCAGCTCACCGACCCGGCCGGCAATGCCGGCGCGCCCTCGGCCCCCGTCAGCGTCGTCATCGACACCGCCGCACCTCCCGCTCCCGTGGTCGGCAATGGCGGTACGGACGGTGAGATCGCGCCGGTCGTCACCGGCATCAGCGAGCCCGGATCGACGGTGACGCTCCTGAACGGCACGACGCCGATCGGAACGGCGGTGGTGGGGCCCGACGGCACCTTCACGGTCAGCCCGGACGACCTGCTCCCGCCCGGGACCTACAGCGTCGCCGTGCAGGTCACCGATCCGGCCGGCAATGTCGGTGCGCCCTCACCGGTCGTCGACATCGTGGTGGCACCGGCCCCGTTCGCGTTCACCGAGGGGGACGACGTGTACACCGACGGCGATGCGGGCAGCGATCTCGCGGCTCTCGGCGGCAACGACATCGTGGACGGTGCCGGCGGCGACGACTGGATCCGGGGCGACGCCGGCGACGACCGGCTCATCGGCGGCACCGGCAACGATACGATCGACGGCGGGACCGGCAACGACACGGTGTTCGGCGATTTCGGCGCCGACCTGCTCTTCGGTGGGGACGGCGACGACTTCCTCGATGGCGGGGTCGGCAACGACATCGTCGAGGGCGGTGCCGGCGACGACACCATCGTCAATTCGCCCGGCGACGACATCCTGCTCGGCGGCCGGTCCCTGACCGGGCCCACCGGCACCGACACCCTGGTGTTCAATTCGGCCCTCGCCGACACCATCGTCACCCGCGACGGCGCCTACACGCTGATCGTCGGGCCGGAGGGCCAGGACCGGATCACCGGATTCGAACGCCACCTCTTCACCGATGCGACGGTGGTGACCGCCGACGGCCAGCCGCTCGTCGACGACCTCTTCTACCTCGCCAACAACAAGGACGTGTTCGAAGCCGGCCTGGATGCCGACGACCATTACGCCGCTTACGGCTGGAAGGAGGGCCGCGACCCGAATCTCCTGTTCTCGACGACCGGCTACCTCGCCGCCAACCCGGACGTCCTGGCCGCCGGCATCAACCCGCTCCAGCACTACGCCGAGTATGGCTGGAAGGAAGGCCGCGACCCCTCGGCGAGCTTCGACAACGAGCTCTACCTCGCCCGCAACCCGGACGTGAAGGAGCTCGGGCTCGACCCGCTCGCGCACTACATCGCGTACGGCCAGGGCGAGGGACGGCCGATCTACGACGCGATCGGCCGTAAGGACGACCTCGCCGCGCATCCGGGCTTCGACGCCGAGTACTACCTCCTGTCCTACGGCGACGTGGCCCAGGCCGCGACGACCTCCGGCAAGGATCCGTTCGCCTATGCCTACGATCACTACGAGACCTATGGCTGGAAGGAGGGCCGCAACCCGAACGCGGTGTTCGACACCGAGGGCTACCTGAACGCCTATGCCGACGTGAAGGCGGCCGGGATCGACCCGCTGATGCATTACGACCAGTATGGCTGGAAGGAGGGCCGCGACCCCTCGGCGGAGTTCGACACCACGTCGTATCTCGGGGCCTACGGCGACGTCGCCCAGGCGAAGCTCAACCCGATGCAGCATTACCTGCAATACGGTGCGCTCGAGGGCCGCGCCACCTTCGGCGACACCACCTTCGGCGGCGGCACCACCGGGTGATCGCTCGCGAAGGCCGAGGGAAGCGCTCGACCGCCCCGCGGTCGGGCGCTTCTTCATGATACCGCCGCGCCTTCGAACAGATCCGTTCGAAGGCGCAAGGCAAGCCCGAACGGGCGCCGGCGCCGATGCGCCGGACGCCTTCGCATCGACGTGTCGATGCGAAGGCGCGGAGATATGAGACGTCGGATTCCTGGGATGTCGGATTCCTGGGACGCCGGATTTCTGGGACGCCGGATCGCGACGGCACCTTGACCTGGGGCCGCGGGGCCGGTCCTGTGCCTCGTATCCGGCAGGTCCCCGCCGGCCTCGCCCTCGACCGGGCGGATCGCCATCCCGCGACCGCCCTCTTCCCGTGACGCCCCTCCCCCATGCCCCTCCTCCTGAAGACGACCCTGCCGCGCAGCCTCGACGCGCTCCTCGCCCGGGACTGGCCGGCGGGCGCGGCGGTCGAGGCCTGGCTGTTCGAGGATGCGGAGAGCCGGGCCCGGGCCGAACGGGCGCTCGCCGCGCGGGGCGTCGCGGCGCGGCTGCGCAGCGCCTACAAGCCGCTGCTCCACGCCTTCCTGGAGGAGATCGACCTCGCCGGCGTCGCCGACATCGCGATCGCCTATCCGGTGCACCCGGCCGCGGCACCCCAGCGCTTCCTCACCGAGGCCTACCCCCTGGCGGCGTTCGTCGGTGCGGTGCCGATCCGCTTCGCGGCCCAGGACCCGCGGGAGACCGACCTGCCGACCTACGAGGTCCGGCTGAGGCAGGCGGGGGGCGAGGTCCGGGACCTCCGCGTCCCGGCCCCGAACCGGCGCCACGCCGACGCCTTCGGCCGGGCGCTCCTCTCGCCCACCGGCTGGCTCACGGTGGATGGGGCCGGTGCGCGCCTCGAGACCGATTACGAGGCCGCCTTCGCGCAGGCGGTGGCGGCGGTGGCGGCCCACCCGTGGGGAGACGCGGAGCCGTTCTTCGAGGAACTGTCCCTGCGGATCGGGATCCCGGCCCGCGACCGGGCGCTGCCTTGCGGCGAGGAGGTCGTCAGCCTGGCCGAGGCCCTGCACGAGGACCTCTACTTCTCGCTCCTCGAGCATTTCCAGCACCGCACCGGCCGCCCGCCGGGCGACCGGCACCTGCGCCCGGGCCAGATCGTGCCCGAGGTCGCGATCCGCGACGGCGCGATCGACGTCGCGGTCGAGACCCGCCCGCTCTGCGGACCCGGCGACCGCCTGCCGGTGGCCGGGGCCGGAATCCTGGCCGAGGAGGACCTGCCGTCGGCCCTCTCGGCCCTCGGCGGCCATGCCCTCACGGCGACGGCGCGCTCGGGCCGCTCGGTCCTGGGCCGCTACATCGAGGGAGGCGACCGCGCGGTGATGATCGGCTCCGGCCAGCATCCGAACGAGGTGACGGGGCCCGCCGGGGCGCTCGCCGCGGCCCGGGTCCTGGCCGGGCGCGACGGCGCGCATTTCACCGTCTCGCCCCTGGAGAATCCGGACGGCGCGGCGCTCCAGCGCCGCCTCGCGGCGGAGAACCCGCGCCACATGCACCATGCGGCGCGCTACACGGCGCTCGGCGACGACATGGAGTACCGGATCGCCCCGCCCTTCCACGAGACCGCGCTCCGGCACGCGGCGGAGCGGTGCGGCGGCGCGCTGCTGCACGTGAACCTGCACGGCTATCCGGCCCATGAATGGACCCGGCCGCTCTCCGGCTACCTGCCCGCCGGCTTCGAGAGCTGGTCGCTGCCCCGGGGCTTCTTCCTGATCCTGCGCCACTGGCGCGGCTGGGCGGAGGCCGCCGAGGCCCTGGCCGCCGCCGTCACGGCGCGGCTCGCGGAGGATGCGGCGCTGATGGCGCTGACCCGGACCCAGCTCGCCCTCAGCGCCCGGCACGCGCCGCCGCCGCCCCTGCGGATGCTCAGCGGCATCCCGTGCCTGATCGCCGAGGATGCGCGCCACCGCGTGCCCCTCACGCTGATCACCGAGTATCCGGACGAGACCATCACGGGCGACGCCCTCGCGGCCGGGATCCGGGCGCAGGCGCGCACGGTCCTCGCCGCCTACGACGCCTTCCAGGATCTGGCGCTGCCGGAAGCCTGAACCCGAGTCGGGGACGCTCTCCCGTCTCCCCTGCCCGTCCTGCGCGCCGCGGCGATGCACCGCGACGCGATCCGGGCAACCGTCCGGTGACGCTACGACACGACGGCGGATCGACGAAATAAGTAATGAATCATGACGACCGATAGTATTTGAAAGATTTTATGAGACGATAGCGGAGACGCCTCCCGCCGACCGTGCTAGAACAAGCAAAAATGTCCGGACCGAACAATCGGCCGGTGCGGGAGGAAGATCGCCATGACCGGAGCCCTGCAGCTCAAGCTCGCGCTCCTGCGGGGGGAGACGCCCTGCCCGATGGATCTCGCCGATTTCGGCCGGCTGGCCGCCATCGACCTGCGCACTCAGACGAGGTCGGCGCGCTCCGATCGTCTCGCGGTCGCGATGCTCGGGCTGATCGCGTCCGGGCGGCTGCCGCCGGGCGCCCGCCTGCCGCCGGAGCGCCGGATCGCCGAGGCGGCGTCGGCCAGCCGGGTCTGCGTCCGCAGCGCCCTCGACCGCCTCAAGATCGAGGGCTACATCGAGGCCGTGCAGGGGTCGGGCACGCGGGTCGTCGCGTTCGAGCGCAGCGAGCGCCTCGTCCAGCTCGTCCGCGCCAACCAGGAGAACCTCGAGGATCTCCAGGACTTCGTCGCCTTCCTCGACCGCTGCGTCGTCGAGCAGCTTCTGCGGCGGGCCTCCGACGCGGCGCTCGACCGCGCCGCCGGGCAGGTCGCGGCCATGCCTCTGGACCGAGACCTCCAGGCGTTGGCCGACGACGAGATCCGCCTGCGCCTCGCGCTCGCCGACGCGTCGGACAGCCCCATCTACGCGATGATCACCCGCCAGCTCGCGCGCGGCATCCGCAGCCTGTTCGGCAGCCTGCTCCGGGCGGCGGACGGGGCCGGGTTCGACCGGTTGGCCGAGGAGCGTCGGGCCCTCGCCGGCGCCCTCGCGCGGCGGGACGCGGCGGGCGCCCTCGCGGCCCTCGCGAACCGCGCCGCCGTCCTGCGCGACCACGACTGGACCCGGATCGCCGGCGAGCGGGGGCTGCGGGACGAGGCGGTCCTGCGCCGGGATGGGACGTCGCGGGAGGATGCGACCTCGCGCGAGGACGCGATCCTGCGCGACCTCGCGGTCGCCAGCCCGGAGCAGCTCAAGGACCGCCTGACCCGGGAGATCGCCGGGATGATCGCGACCGGGCATGCCCGGGACGGCGCCCGCCTGCTCAGCGAGCGGCGGCTCGCGGCCCTGTTCGGCGTGAGCCGGGCCTCGGTGCGCGAGGCGCTGGCGGCGCTGAAGGCCGAGGGGAGCGTGGTCGCCGACGAGCGCTGCGGCACCCGTGCGGTCGACGTCCCGATGGCTTCGGCCCCCGACGCCCTGACCTCGCTCGCCGCGGCCGATCTCGATCACCTGCAGACCATGTCGCGCCTGCGCGGCTACCTCGAGGTCTGGGCGGCGAGCCGCGCCGCCGCGCGCGGCAGCGAGCGCGACTTCGGCGACCTGCGCCGCATCCTGGCCGAGATGCGCCGCTCGCATCTCAGCCCGCGCCGCCGGATCGACCTCGACCTGCGCCTGCACCTGACCATCGCGCGGGCCGCCGGCAGCGCCGTCCACCTCTACATCACCGAGGTGCTGCGCGACCTGATGACGGCCTATTTCGACTACTCGCTCACCACGCCCTCGATCGGCGGCGGGCGCGACGCGATGCTGCTCTCCCACCACACCCAGATCGTGACGGCGATCCTGGCCCGCGATCCGGTGGGCGCCGGCCGGGCGATGGCGGAGCATTGCGGCGCCTTCAGCGACCGCTACGCCGCCCTGGTCGCCGAGGGCGAGATGCTGCCCTGCGGCCTCGCCGGCGATCTCGCGCCCGCCCCGGCCGGGGCATGATCCGCGCGGCGGCGGCCCGCGCGGGCCGCCGCGACGGCGGGGTCAGCGGCCGGTGAAGACCGGCTTGCGCCGGGTCCGGAAGGCGTCGACCGCCTCCTGGTGATCCTCGGTCCGGTTCGACAGGGCCTCGTAGGCGACGCTCGCGTCCATCACGCCGTGGACGATGCGCTTCAGCTCGATGTTGGTCACGGTCTTGCTCCAGCGGATCGCCTTGGTGGCGCCCGCGAGCAGCTTGGCCGTGAAGGCCGACACCGCCGCGTCGAGCTCCTCGGGCGGGACGGCGTGGTTGATCAGGCCGATCTCGGCCGCCTTGCGGGCGGGCAGGAGCTCGCCCGTCATCAGGTATTCCTTGGCGCGGGCGTAGCCGATGAGCTGCGGCCAGATCGCCGGGCCGCCATCGCCGGCGACGAAGCCGATCGAGACGTGGGGGTCGCCGATCTTGGCCGTGTCGGCGGCGAAGATGACGTCGCAGAACAGGGCGAGCGTCGCGCCGAGCCCCGTGGCATGCCCGTTCACCCGCGCGACCAGGGGCTTCTCGAGGTCGAGCATCGAGAACACGATGCGCTTGGCCTCCCGCGCGGTCTGCTCGAACGACTCGGGGCGGTCGATCGCGGTCTGCATCCACGGGATGTCGCCGCCGGCCGAGAAGGCCCGCCCTGCCCCCGTGAGCACGATGACGTCGCTGCCCGGATCGGCGGCGACGTCGTAGAACACGTGGGCGAGCTCCTCGTGCAGGAGCGCGTCGGCGGCGTTCAGCGCCTCCGGGCGGTTCATCGTGATGGTGAGAAGCCGCCCCTCGCGGGTGATCGTCAGCGTCTCGTAACGCTCCTCAAGCGGCACCTGCCTCATCGTCTCGTCTCCCCTCCGGCGACAGGGTGGCTGTCGCGAGCTTCCGGATCTCCGCCTCCGTCCCGCCGTGAAGCCCGGCTGCGACCTGGAGGCGCTTGTAGACGTGCCCGACCCGGTAATCCTCGGTCATGGCGATGCCGCCGCTGGCCTGGATCAGGCGCGAGGCCGCGGCCAGCCCCTCCCGGCCGAGCGCGATTTTCGCGGCGCTCGCCGCCCGGCGGCGCTCGCCGGGCTCGCCCTCCAGGGCGGCCGCGGTCCAGAGCAGGAGCGAGCGCAGCGTCTCGAGGTCGCAGAACGCATCCGCCATCAGGTGCTGGACGGCCTGGAACGAGCCCAGCGTCTGCCCGAACTGGCGCCGCTGGTTGAGGTAGCCGACCGTGAGGTCGAGCCCCGCGGCGAGCGCTCCGTAGGCGTCCGCCACCAGGGCCGCGACGGCGCAGTCCCGGATCTCGGCCATCCGCGCGAGGGCGTCGTGCCCCGTCGCGAGCACGGCCTCGGCCGGGAGGTCGAGGCTCTCGAAGGCCAGGACCGCGCCCAGGCGCCCGTCGATCAGGCGCCGGCTCTCCACCGCCGGGCCGGCCGCCTCTAGGCAGAGCAGCGTCGCGCCGTTCGGCGAAGGCCCGCCCGCCTCGACGAGCCAGTGCGTCGCGCTCCCGGCATCGAGGGATAGGGCGCTGCGGCCGGTAAGCCGCAGCCCGCCGGACGTGCGCGTCACGCGGATCCCTCCCGGGCCCTCCGGCACGAGGGCGAAGCGCACGTCGCCGGCGGCGAGGCCGGGAGCCAGTCGCGCCAGCCCCGCCGGTCCGTCGCGCATCAGGCGCGGGACCACCAGCACATCCGCGGCGAGGGAGCGCCGCAGCAGCACCCGGCCGGCCTCCTCGATGATCGTCAGGCATTGCAGCGCGTCGGCGCCCGCCCCGCCCAGGGACTCCGGCAGGCCCAGGCCGAGCCAGCCGAGCTGCGCCATCTCGCGCCCGAGCGCGTCCTGCGCCGCGGCGGGGGGAGGCGCCGGCGTCCAGGCGCACCGCTCCTCCAGGAAGCGGCGGGCGCCCTCGCGCAGCAGGCGGTCGTCGTCGCGTTGGTCGGGGGATCGCCGCATGGCAGCCTCAGCGCAGGCCCAGGGTGGAGCGGGCGATGATCGTCTTCTGGATCTCGTTCGAGCCCGCGTAGATGGTCACGACGCGCCGGAACAGGTGGCGCTCGGTCCAGCCGGCGACCTCCTCGTCGCGGGCGGCCTGCGGCACCTCGAGGGCGTCCTCGCCGATGACATCCATCGCCAATTCGCTGATCGCCTGCTGGAGCCGCGACCCGATCACCTTGACGATGGAGGCCTCGGGGCCGGGCTCGCGGCCCTCGGTCTGGTCGACGAGGACGCGCAGCACAGTCGCCTCGAGGCCGGACAGGCCCGCCTCCAGCACCGCGAACCGGCGCAGGAAGGCGGGGTCGTCGAGGACCGGCCGGCCGCCGGCGACGGGGCGGGCGGCGAAGGCCTTCAGGCGCTCGAACTCGCGCCGCGAGCGATGGACCTGGGCGTTGTTGGTGCGCTCGTGGTTGAGCAGGAACTTGGCGTAGCCCCAGCCCTGGTCGGCCGCGCCGATCAGGGCGTCGTCGCCGACCCGCACCTCGTCGAGGAACACCGCGTTGACGCTGTGCCCGCCGTCGATCGTGATCACCGGGTCGATCGTGACCCCGGGGGCCCGCATGTCGACGATGAACAGCGAGAGCCCGGCCTGGGGCTTCACCTCCCGGTTCGTGCGGGCGAGGCAGATCATCAGGTCGGCGAAATGGCCTTCCGTCGTCCAGGCCTTCTGGCCGCTGATGACCCAGCCGCCCTCGACCCGGCGGGCGGTGGTGCGCACCGAGGCGAGGTCGGAGCCGGCCTCGGGCTCGGAATAGCCCTGGCACCAGAATTCCCGGCCCGACCGGATCGGCGGCAGGTAGCGGTCCTTCTGCGCCTGCGAGCCGAAGGCGTGCAGCGTCGGGCCGACCAGGTAGACGCCGAACACGCTGAGCGGCGGCGCGTCGGCTGCCGCGCATTCCGCCTCGAAGAGGAAGCGCTGGATCGGGGTCCAGCCCGGCCCGCCGGCCGCCTCGGGCCAGTGATGCGCCGCCCAGCCCCGGGCATCGAGGAGCGCGTTCCAGCGCGCCATGTCCTCGCGGGAGAGGTGGATGCCCGCGCGCGTCCGCCGCGCGAGGTCGGGCGGCAGCATCGCGCGGATCGCCGCCCGGATCTCCGCCCGGAAGGCGCGCTCGTCGTCCGTGAAGAAGGCGTCCACCTGCCGCGCGCTCCCTGGCCTGTTCCGGGTTCGTCCTCGGGCCCCGACGTTCGTCCGCCGCCCCCTGCGGCGGCAAGGCGGATGCTGGCCCTGCCTCAAGACCAATCGCCGGCCTCGCCGCCGGACCGGGCCGCGAAGCGGCCGAGCGCGTCGCGCTCGGCGATCGTGAGCGGGCGGGCGCGGCGGGTGCGGCCGTCCATCACGACCGTGACCGAATGCGCCGTCGCCGCGCAGGCGTCGCCGACGAACAGGCCCTGCCCCATCACGATCGATCGCGCGCCGAGCCGCAGCACGGCGGTCCCGATCTCGGGCGCGTCGGCGAAGGTGACCTCCCGGGCGAAATCCACGCTGAGCGCGGCCAGAGCCGGCAGGTCGCCGGGCGGGATCAGCGGCAGGAGGATCGCGCTCAGCAGGGCGTAGCGCCCGTCGTCGAGCCAGGCGGCGAAGACGCTGTTCGTGACGTGGCCGTTGGGATCGAGGTCGGCATGGCGCACGACCGCTGGGCGCCAGTGCGGGAAGAGGGCGCGGGCGGCGAGCCGCGGCTCCTCGGCCAGGGTGCGCTTCATGGTTGCCGTCCCTCCCTCACGGCAGGAGCACGGTGGCGCCGGAGGTCTCGCCGGCCTCGAGCCGGCGATGGACGGCGCCGGCCTCGCGCAGGGGCGCGCGCAGGCCGATCACCGGCCGCAGGTGCCCGCGAGCCACCATCGCGAACATCTCGTCCGCGGCTGCCTGCAGGTCCGGCACCGTCCGCAGATGCGCGAAGACGCCGGGCACGCTCACGCAGAGCGAGCGCTGCGGCCCGAGCCGCGCGAGGTCGATGGCGGCCAGCTTTTCGCCCGCCTGACCCAGGTTGATCGCGGTCCCGAACGGCTTGAGGCAGTCGAGGGAGCGTTCGAGCACCGGGCCGCCGAGCCCCTCGCAGACCACGTCGACTCCCTCGCCCCCGGTCAGCCGCAGGGTCTCGGCCACGAAGTCCTGTGTGCGATAGAGGATGGTCGCCTCGCACCCGGCGGCGCGGGCGGTCTCCGCCTTGGCCTCCGAGCCGACCGTGCCGATGACCCTGGCGCCCGCGGCCCGGGCCCATTGCGTCAGCAGCAGGCCGAGCCCGCCGGCCGCGGCATGGACCAGCACGGCGTCGCCGGGCCGGAGCGGCCGCACCCGGGTGAACAGCATGTGGGCCGTCATCCCCTTCAGCATGAGGGCGGCCGCCTCCGCATCCGGGATTCCGTCCGGCAGCCGCACGAGGCGCGCGGCGTCCATCACCCGGGCGCTGGCGTAGCTGCCGACCGGCGGGCCGGCATAGCCGACCCGGTCGCCGGGCCGCAGGGACACGCCGGGGCCGGCGGCCTCGACGATGCCGACGCCCTCGACGCCGACCGCGCCCGGCAGGGCCGGAATCGGGAAGATCCCGCGGCGGTGATAGACGTCGATGAAGTTCACGCCCACCGCGGTCTGGCGCAGCAGGACCTGCCCGGCGCCGGGCCGGGCCAGGTCGATCTCGACCGGCGTGAGCCGGTCGGGCCCGCCATGGGCGTCGATCCGTATCTCCGTCGCGCGCAAGAGCACCGCCTCCCTGTCCGTGGCCCCCCGTCTGTGCGTCCCCGAGGCGGCCGGCGGCAATTCGCTCATTGGTCCGCCGACGAGACCAAACCGGGCTTTGACGGGAGGCGGCGGCGGCGGGCGAGATGGTGCGGCCTTTCGCGATCCGGGGCCCGCGCCATGACCGATCCCACCGAGATCCTCACCCTCACCGTGCCGCAGCTCCTCCGCCGGCGGGCGCGGGAGACCCGCACCGGGATCGCGCTCTCGGCGCGTGCCGTCGCGGGCTGGCGCGACCGGCTCACCTACGGCCAGCTCGTCCAGCGGATGGACGCGGTGGCGGCGGGCTTCCACGCCCTCGGCCTCCGGGCGGGCGACCGGATCGGCGTGCTGCTGGGCAACGAGGCGGGGCGGGAATGCCTGCTCACCGCCCTCGGCGCGCTGCGGATCGGCGCCGCCGTGGTGCCGTTCAACACCCGCGCCTCCGACGAGGAGCTCGGCCACGCCCTCGCCCTCGCCGAGCCCGCGGCGATCGCCTGCACCGCCGCGGGGGCCCTGCGGCTCGGGCGGCTCGCCCCGGGGCCGCGCCTCCTGGTGATCGACGGGCCGCCGCCGGAGGGGGCCCTGGCCTGGCCCGAGCCGCTCGCCGCCGAGCACGGCCCCCCGCCGGAGGAGGATCCCGATCCCGACCGGCTCGGCTGCCTGCTGTTCACCTCGGGCACGACCGCGCGGTCCAAGGCGGTGATGCACAGCCACGCGACGATGCTGGGCGCCGGGCTCGCCTGCGGCGCGGCTCTGGGCCTCGGGTCCGACGACCTCTACCAGGGCGGCTGGCCGTTCTTCACCAGTTCGCCGCTCAATCTCGGCGCCATGTCGTGCTGGATCGCGGGCGCCGGCCTGGTGCTGGAGGAGCCCCTCGACAATCGCGGCCGCCTCCGGCTGATCGCCTCCGAGCGCACGACCTTCTATCACGGCGTGCCGTCGGTGGTGCATTTCCTGATGGAGGAGTTCGCCCGCGCGCCGGCCGACGTCTCGAGCCTGCGGCGCATCGGCTATGGCGGCTCGGCGATGCCGCCGGAGGTCATCCGCCGGCTCGCCGCGCAATGGCCCCATGTCGAGCAGGTGCAGATCTACGGCATGACCGAGAGCGGACCCGCCGGCACCCGGCTCGAGCCGGCGATGATGGAGGAGAAGCTCGGCTCGATCGGCACCGCCATGCCCCATTGCACGGTGGCGATCGTCGACGAGGCGGGCCGGCGCCTCGGGCCCGGCGAGACCGGGGAGATCCTGATCCAGGGGCCGGGCGTCGCCAGGGGATACTTCCGCAATCCGCAGGCCACCGCCGAGGCCTTCGCGCTCGGGGGCATCCGCACCGGCGATGTCGGCCACCTCGATCCGGAGGGGTTCCTGTACTTCACCGACCGGCGCAAGGACGTGATCAACCGCGGCGGGCTGAAGGTCGCCTCGGTGGCGGTCGAGGAGGTGCTCTACCGGCACCCGGGCGTGCGCGAGGCCGCGGTGGTCGCCGTGCCCCACCCGGCCCTCGGCGAGGACGTCGCGGCCTGCATCGTGCCCCGCGAGCCGGGCGGCCTCGACACGGATGCCCTCTCGGCCTTCTGCGCCGAGCGCCTGGCCGACTATGCCCGCCCCCGCCGCTGGCTCGTCCTCGACGAGTTGCCCAGGAACCCGATGGGCAAGGTGCTCAAGACCGTGCTGCGGGCGCGCCTCGCCGCGGGCGCGTGACGGACCACATCCGGGCACCCGGCGCGGCGGCCTCCGGCGGGAATGGTCTCTCGACCAGCCCAGAACCCGGCTTGCGGACGACCGGCCTCCTCTTCGAAGCTCGACCCCAAGATCGAAGCTCGACCCCAAGAGGACGCGAGAAGCGGCCCGACAACGACGAACCGGAGGAAACGCCGATGACGACCTCTCTCTCGCGCCGCACTGCCCTGGCGCGCGGGGCGCTCGCGCTCACCGCCATGGCCCTCGCCGCACCCGCCCAGGCTCAGACCCAGCCCCAGGCCGAGATCCCGGTCGGCTGGGTCCTCCCGCTGAGCGGCGGCTCGGCGGCGATCGGCCAGCAGGCCCGGGCCGGCGTGCAGATCGCCGTCGAGCAGATCAACGCCGCCGGCGGCATCAAGGCGCTCAACGGTGCCAAGCTGAAGCTCGTCTTCGCGGATTCGCAGTCGAAGCCCGATATCGGCGTCTCCGAGACCGAGCGCCTGATCCAGCGCGAGAACGTCGCGGTGATGAGCGGCGCCTTCAACAGCGCCGTGACCTTTCCGGCGACCGAGGTGGCGGAGCGCTACAAGACGCCCTGGATCGTGATGGGAGCGGTGAAGGACGAGATCACCGAGCGCAACTTCAAGTACGTGTTTCGCATCAACAACAAGGCGACCTACGACGCCCGCGAGCAGCTCGACGCCATGGACCTCCTGAAGAAGGAGACGGGCCAGGGGCCGAAGACCCTGGCGATCTTCTACGAGGGCTCCGACTGGGGCCGCTCGCACGCCGCCAACGTGCGCAAGCTTGCCAAGGAGCGCGGCTACACCCTCGTCCTCGACGAGGCCGCGCCGCCCAACCAGGTCGATTTCTCGGCCCAGCTCCTCAAGATCCGGGCCGCGCGGCCCGACGCGCTCATCGCCGCCTTCTACACCCCCGACCACCTGCTGCTGTCGCGCCAGCTGCTCGAGCAGCAGCTCAACCTGCCCTACGGCGTGCACTCGGTCGGCGGCGGCACCGAGGATCCGTCCTTCTACAAGGCGATCTCGCCCAAGGCCGTCGCCTACTACTTCGTGCAGGAGGACCGCCAGGTCGACGCCCTCCAGGGCGCGCGCCTGCCCGAGTTCACCGACGTCGAGACGAAGTTCAAGGCCCAGCTCGGCTACGACATGAGCGCCTACGGCGCCCAGGGCTTCGCGGTGATGTACGTGATCAAGGACGCCCTGGAGCGGGCGCGCAGCGCCGACCGGCAGGCCCTGCGGGACGCGGTGGCGGCCACCGACATCACCGCCGGCCCGGCCCTCTATGCCGGCTACCAGCGCATCAAGTTCGACGAGCAGGGCCAGAACACCTTCGCGCACGGGGCGATCTCGCAGAACCTGAACGGCCAGCGCCGCACGGTCTGGCCGGCCGAGAGCCGCTCGCCCGAGACCAAGCCCGCCTGGCCGGTCCCCGCCTTCGGCGCCCGCTCCTGACGTCGCGACGGGGCCGCCGGCCCCGTCATCCCACCGTCCCGGACGGCGGCGCGGCAAGCGCCGCCGGCCCAGGCAGGCAGGCCCATGGACCCGCTGATCCTCTCCTTCGCGCTCGTCAACGGCCTTCTCATCGGCGGCATCTACGGCGGCGTGGCGCTCGGCCTCAGCCTGATCTTCGGGGTGATGCGGGTGGTGAACTTCGCGCACGGCTCGCTGCTGATGCTGGCCCTCTACGCCGCGTTCTGGCTCCAGGCGCTCGCCGGCATCGATCCTTATGCCAGCGTCGTCGTCACGGTGCCGCTGCTGTTCGCGGTCGGGTTCCTGATCCAGAGCGTCGTCATCGCGCCGCTGATCCGGCGCGAGAGCGCCCTCGTGGTCGAGCCCCTGAGCGCGCTGCTCCTCACCGCGGGCGTCTACCTCGTCATCGACAACCTCGCGCTGATGGCCTTCGGGCCGGACGTGCGCTCGGCCTCGACCGGCCTCGCCCTGGCACCGCTGATGCTCGGGCCGATCCCGGTCAACAGCCAGCGCCTGATCGCCTTCTCGGCCGCGATCCTCGCCGCGATCCTCCTGTCGCTGTGGCTGCGCAGCACGCGGCTCGGCCGCGCGATCCGGGCCACCGCCCAGAACCGCGACGCCGCCGCCCTGTCGGGGATCGACGTGCCGCTGATCTACGCCGTGACCTTCGGCATCGGCGCGGCCCTGCTCGGCCTGTTCGGCTCGCTGCTCGCGACATTCATCCCGATCTCGCCGCAGGTAGGCCTGAGCTTCGGCATCCGCTCGTTCATCGTCGTGGTCCTCGGCGGCATCGGCAGCATCCCGGGCTCGATCGTCGGCGGCCTGGTGATCGGGGTGTTCGAGGCCCTCGCCTCGCAATTCGTCCCGGCGACCTCGGCGGCGATCCTGTCGCTCGGCCTGTTCGTCCTGATCCTCCTCGTGCGGCCGAGCGGCCTGATGGGGCGCGCCTGATGACCACCGCCCATCCCGGCCGGCCGCGGAGGCCCTTCGTGCCGCTCCCCGACGAGACCCCGACCCTGAGCCTCGGCGCCGCGGCGCCGCGCCGCCCGCACGGCGCGCGCGCCGCGGGGGCGGCGGTCCTCGGCGCCATCCTGCTCGGCGGCCTCGCCGCCGCCGCCCTGCCGCTCGTCGTCCAGGACGCCTATTTCCTGCATTCCTGCATCGTCGTGCTGTTCTTCGCCTACATGGCGACGGCCTGGAACTTCGTCTGCGGCTATGTCGGCCAGCTCTCGATCGGGCATGCGATGTTCGCGGGCGTCGGCGGCTACGCCACGGTGCTCCTGTTCACCGGGCTCGGCCTCTCGCCCTGGCTCGGGATGCCGGTGGGCGGGCTTCTCGCGGCGCTCCTCTCGGTGGTGGTGGGCTACCCGACCTTCCGGCTGCGCGGGCCCTACTTCGCCCTCACGACGATCGCCTTCGCGGAGATGATCCGGATCTGGGTCGAGAACACCGACAGCGTGCTCGGCATCCCCCTCAACGGCGCCGCCGGCCTCACCGTGCCGCTGCGCGGCGAGAGCCTGGCGGCCCTGCAGTTCAACGGCAAGGCGCCGTATTACTGGGTGATCGTCGCCCTGCTCGTCGGGGCGCTCGCGGCGACGTGGTGGCTCGAGCGCTCGAAGCTCGGCTTCTACCTCAAGGCGATCCGCGGCGACCGCGACGCCGCCGAGAGCCTCGGCATCAGCCCGGCCCGCTACCAGCTCGTCGCGCTCGCGATCAGCGCCTTCATGACCGGGATCGGCGGCGGCTTCTACGCCCAGTTCTTCCGCTACGTGAATGCCGAGCGGCTGATCGGGGTCGACCTCTCGATCGACATGGCGCTGATGAGCATCATCGGCGGCCAGGGCACGGTGTTCGGGCCGCTCCTCGGCGCGGTCCTGCTCGCGCCGCTCGCCGAGATCACCCGGGGCAGCCTCGGCGGCTCGCTCCTCGGCCTCCACATCGTCGTCTACGGGATCATCCTGATGCTGGCGGTCCTCTACCTGCCGAAGGGGCTCATCGCCCCGCTGCGGGCGGTCCTCGCGCGCGCGGGCCTCGGCGGAGGCCGGCGATGAGCGCCCCCCTCCTTGAGGTGCGCGGCATCAGCAAGCGCTTCGGCGGCCTCCAGGCGGTCCGCGACCTGTCGTTCCGCCTCGAGCCCGGCGAGATCCTGGCGCTGCTCGGCCCCAACGGCGCCGGCAAGACCACCGCCTTCAACATGATCGCCGGCTACACGCGGGCCGATTCCGGCGAGATCCTGTTCCGCGGCCGAAACATCGCGCGCCTGCGGCCCTGGGACATCTGCCGGGCCGGCATCGCCCGCACCTTCCAGCTCTCGAAGCCCTTCGCCGACCTCACGGTGGTCGAGAACCTGATGGTCGGCGGCTTCGCGCGCTCCCGCGACGCTCACGCGATCCGCGACCGGGCCGAGGCAATCGCCGACTTCCTCGGCATGGGCCGGCAGGCGCAGACCGAGGTCCAGCACCTCACCGCCTTCGACCGGCGCAAGCTCGAGCTCGGCCGGGCGCTGTCGACGGAGCCGACCCTCCTGCTGATGGACGAGGTCGTGGCGGGCGCCACCCCCGCCGAGGGGCAGGAGATGGTGGCGCTGGTGCGCCGCATCCGCGACCGGGGCGTCACCATCCTGATCGTCGAGCACGTCATGAAGGTGATCATGGCCCTGAGCGAGCGGGTGATCGTCATGGAATCCGGCCGCCTGATCGCCGACGGGGCGCCGCGCGACGTGGTGACCCAGCCCGAGGTGCTCAAGGCCTATTTCGGGGAGCATTATGCAGCAGCCCGCGCTTGAGGCGGTCGACCTCCGGGCCGGCTACGGCGACGCCCAGATCCTCGACGGCGTGTCCCTGCGGATCGACCCGGGCGAGATCGTCGCGCTGATCGGGGCGAACGGCGCCGGCAAGACCACGCTCCTGCGCACCGTCTCGGGCCTGGTCCGGGCGCGGGGCGGGGCGGTGTCGCTGTTCGGCGAGCGCATCGACGGGCTGGCGCCGCACCGCGTGGCGGAAGCGGGCTTCGTCCAGTCGCCCGAGGGCAAGCAGCTCTTCCTCGGCATGTCGATCCGCGAGAACCTGATGGTGGGCGCGCATAACCGCCGCGCCTATGCGCGCTGGCGCACCACCATCGAGGAGGTCTTCCAGCTCTTCCCGATCCTCGCCGAGCGCCGGGACAAGGCCGCCTCGACCCTCTCGGGCGGGCAGCAGCAGATGCTGGCGGTGGGCCGGGCGCTGATGGCCCGCCCGCGGGTGCTGGCCCTCGACGAGCCGTCGCTGGGCCTGGCGCCGATCATGGTCGACCGCCTGTTCGAGGCGATCCGCGCCGTGCGCCAGCTCGCCATCCCGATCCTCATCATCGAGCAGAACGTGTTCCAGGTCCTGTCGATGGCCGACCGCGGCTACGTGCTGGAGAACGGCCGCGTCACGCTCTCCGGCACCGGCCGGGACCTCATCGAGAACGAGCACCTGAGGGCGACGTATCTCGGCCTGTAGGACGCGCAAACCCCGATCGGAGGGCGGACGGCATGCAGCTCAAGGACAAGGTCGCGCTCATCACCGGGGCCGGGAGCGGGCTCGGCCTCGCCACGGCCACGGCCTTCGCCCGGGAGGGCGCGCGGGTCGTCGTCAACGACCTGCGCGAGGCGGCCGCCGAGGCGGCGGCGCAGGGCCTCGGCGAGGGCCATGGGGCGGTCGGCGGCGACGTGTCGAAGGAGGCCGAGGTCGCCGCGATGGTCGAGGCCACCCTCGCGCGCTGCGGCCGGATCGACATCCTGGTCAACAATGCCGGGGTGCCCGACAGCTTCGTGCCCACGATCGAGCAGCCGCTCAGCCACTGGCAGCGGCTCATCGACGTCCATCTCACCGGCACCTACCTCGTCTCGAAGGCGGTCGCCCCCGCGATGATGCGCCAGGGCGGCGGCGCGATCCTGAACCTCAACTCGATCGCGGGTGTCCTCGGGCTGCCGGTGCGCACCGCCTACAGCGCCGCCAAGGCCGGCATCGGCATGCTCACCCGGGTGCTCGGCTGCGAGTGGGGCCCCCACAACATCCGCGTCAACGCGGTCGCTCCGGGCTACATCCTGACGCCCCTCACCGAGGGGCTGATCGCCGCCGGGCGCATCGATCCGGCCCGCATCCGCCGCCGCACCCCGATGGGCCGGCTCGGCGCGCCGGAGGACATCGCCGAGGCGATGGTCTTCCTGGCCTCGGACCGGGCCCGCTTCGTCACCGGCATCACCCTGCCGGTGGATGGCGGCTACTGCGCCTTCGGCGCGCCGAGCGACGCCTTCGCGCTGGACGACCTCGACCCGCGGACGGACCGGCCGTGAGCGGCCCCGGGAGGAACCCCATGAGCGTGAGGATCTTCGGAGCGCCGCCGCGCTACCATCAGGGGCCGGGCGCGATCCACGGCATCGGCGGGATCGCGCGGGCGCTCGCGGCCTCCGCCTGCGTCGTCGTCGACGAGGGGGTGCGGGGGATCGTGGCCGATCCGATCGCCGCGAGCCTGCGCGAGGCGGGCGTGGCCGCGCGCCTCGTGCCCTTCGCGGGCGAGATCACCTACGCGGCGATCGAGGCGCTCGTCGCGGCCGTGCGCGCGGAGGCCCCGGGCCTCGTCGTCGCGGTGGGCGGGGGCAAGGCCCTCGACGTGGGCAAGGGCGTGGCCGAGCGCCTCGGCGTGCCGGTCGTCACGGTCCCGACCATCGCGTCGAACGACGCCCCCACCAGCGCCACCTACGCGGTCTACGACGAGAACCACGTCATGGTGGCGGTCGACCGCATGAGCCGCAATCCCAACGCGGTCGTGGTCGACACGGCGCTGATCGCCCGGGCGCCGGCCCGCTTCCTGCGCGCCGGAATCGGCGACGCGATCACCAAGGCGTTCGAGGCCCGCGGCTGCCGGGCCGGGACCGGCGTGACGCCCTTCGGCACCAGGCCCCTCTTGACCGGCGGCATCATCGCGGAGGCCGGCTACGCGACGCTGCGGGCCCACGCCGCGGCGGCCCTCGCCGCCGTCGAGCGCGACGAGGTCACGCCGGATGTCGAGGCCACCGTCGAGGCCTGCATCCTGATGAGCGGGCTCGGCTTCGAGAATGGCGGGCTGTCCCTCGCCCACGCGATGACGCGGGGCCTCGTCAAGGCCCGCGGCGCCAAGGACGCGCCGCACGGCGAGCAGGTGGCCTACGCCGTGGTGGTGCAGCGCGCCGTCGAACGCCACGCCGATACCGAGATCTGCGACCTGACGGGCTTCCTGCGCGGGATCGGGCTGCCGGTCCGCCTCGCCGATCTCGGCCTGGCGGATGCGACGGCCGAGGAGATCGACGCCATCGCCCGCCTGACGATGACGGCGCCGCACATCCCCAACCTGCCCTTCCCGGTCACGGCGGCGGACATCGCCGCCGGCATCCGGCGGGTCGAGGAACTGGCAGCCTCGTCGTGAGGCCGCCGGGGGAGCCGGACCACGCCGGGCGCCGCCCGGCCGCGGGGCACGACGACCGAGACCCTTTTCGAGGTGGGAAGCGAGGCGCGGCATGAGGCAGCAACCGGTCCCGGGCAACGGGTTCGCCCCGCTCGGCCTCGACGACCTGCGGGAGATGGCGCGGGTCAACCGCCTGGACGTCGCCGCCATGTTCATGGCCGCGGGCAACGGCCATTTCGGCAGCTGCTATTCCTGCACCGAGATCGTCACCGCCCTCTACTTCGCGGTCATGCGGGTCGATGCGGCCAGCCCGGACTGGCCCGACCGCGACCGCTTCGTCCTGGGCAAGGGGCACGCCGCCCCGACCCTGTACTCGGCCCTGATCCGGCGCGGCTTCATCCCGGAATCCTGGATCCCGGACTTCGAGACCCGGGTCGGCGCAAGGCTGGCGACCCATCCGTCGCGCCGCAGCCAGCCCGGCGTCGATTCCTCGCAAGGGGCGCTCGGCCACGGCCTGTCGAATGCCTGCGGCATGGCGCTCGCCGGCCGCCTCGACGGGCGCGACTACCGCGTCTACGCCGTGCTCGGCGACGGGGAGCTGCACGAGGGCTCGGTATGGGAGGCCGCCGCCTTCGCGCCCAAGCACCGCCTCGACAACCTCGTGGCCGTCGTCGACCGCAACGGCTTGTGCGTCGACGGGCGGACCGACGAGGTCCTGCCGCTCGAGCCCCTCGCCGACCGCTGGCGCAGCTTCGGCTGGGACGTGGTCGAGACCGACGGCCACGACCTCGCGACCCTCGTCCCGATCCTCGACGTGCCGCGCTTCGACGGCAGCGGCCGGCCCCGGGTGGTGATCGCCAGGACGGTCAAGGGCCGCGGCGTCTCGTTCATGGAGGACGTCCGCAGCTGGCACGCCGACGCGATCTCGCCGGCCCAGTACGAGGCGCTCCGCGTCGAGCTTCGGGAGGTGTTGCGGTGAGCCTGCTCGATCATCCGGCCCGGCTGCGCGACCACGTCGCCGCCTTCCGGGCGGCCCATCCGCGCAAGGACGTGCGCAGCCAGTTCGGCGAGAGCGTGGGGGCGCTCCTGGACCGGCGGCCCGACGCCGTCGCGGTGACGGCCGACCTCCTGCACGCGACCGGCCTCGCCGGGCTCAGGGACCGCCACGCCGACCGCCTGATCAATGTCGGCATCGCCGAGCAGAACCTGACCGGCGTCGCGGCGGGGCTGGCCGCCTGCGGGAAGCTGCCGGTCGTGTGCGGCTACGCCGCCTTCCTCACCCTCAGGGCCGTCGAGCAGGCGAAGGTCGATTGCGCCTACAACGAGTTCAAGGTGATCCTCGCGGGCCTCGCCAGCGGCCTCAGCTACGGGGTCGGCGGTCCCACCCACCAGACCTTCGAGGACGTCGCGATCATGCGGGCGATCCCGAACACGATCGTGGTGGCGCCCTCCGACCCGGTCGAGCTCGACCACGCGCTCCAGGCCGCGGCCGAGCATCCGGCGGCGACGCCGGTCTACCTGCGGCTCGGCCGGGGACCCGAGCACGTCCTCGACCGGCCCGGCGCCCCCTTCGCGATCGGGCGGGCGGCGCGCCTGGCCGAGGGGCGCGACGTCTGCATCGTCGCGCACGGCGCCATGGTGCTGGAGGCGCTGCTCGCCGCCGACCTGCTCCGGGCGGAGGGGATCGCCGCGGAGGTCCTGAACATGCACACGGTGAAGCCGATCGACCGCGGGGCGATCCTGGCGGCGGCCGCGCAGGTGCGGGCGATGGTGGTGGTGGAGGAGCACAGCACCGTCGGGGGCCTCGGCTCGGCGGTGCTCGAGGTGCTGGAAGGCGGCCACGCCTTCCCGGTGGTCCGCATCGGCATCGAGGACGCGTATCCGCCGATCGGCCCGACGCCGGAGCTGCGCGAGGCGCTGGGCCTCAGCGGCCCCCGGATCGCCGGGCGGATCCGGGGCCTGCTCACCAAGGCCGCGGGCTGACGGGACGTGCCGCCGCCCGCATTCGCCGCGCCGGCCGGCAGGATCAGCGCCAGCCGAGGGCCGGGGCGACCTGGGTCAGGAGGGTCTCCAGGATGTGGGCGTTGTAGGCGACGCCGAGCTGGTTCGGCACCGTCAGGAGGAGAGTGTCGGCCTCGGCGATGGCCTCGTCGGCCCTGAGCTGCTCGATCAGCCGCTCCGGCTCGGCCACGTAGGAGCGGCCGAACACCGCCCGCATGGTGTCGATGATGCCGACCTGGTCGCTGTCGCCGCCGCGTCCGAAATAGGCCCGGTCGCGATCGCTCGCGAGCGGGAAGATCGACCGCGAGACGGAGACCCGCGGCGTGCGGGCATGGCCCGCCTCGGTCCAGGCCTGCCGGTAGCGGCGGATCTGCCTCGCCTGCTGGATGTGGAACGGCTCGCCGGTCTCGTCGGCCTTCAGCGTCGAGCTCTGCAGGTTCATGCCCTGCTGCGCCGCCCAGATCGCGGTGGCGTCCGACGCCGACCCCCACCAGATCCGCTCGCGCAGGCCCTCGGAATGCGGCTCGAGGCGCAGGAGCCCCGGCGGGTTGGGAAACATCGGCCGTGGGTTAGGCTGGGCGAAGCCCTTCCCGCTCAGGAGGTCCAGGAACACCTCGGCGTGCCGGCGCCCCAGATCGGCATCGCTCGCGCCCTCGGGCGGGGCGTAGCCGAAATGCCGCCAGCCGTCGATCACCTGCTCGGGCGAGCCCCGGCTGATGCCGAGCTGGAGGCGGCTTCCCGCGATCAGATCCGCCGCTCCCGCATCCTCCACCATGTAGAACGGGTTCTCGTAGCGCATGTCGATGACGCCGGTGCCGATCTCGATGCGCTGCGTCCTCGCCCCGATCGCCGCGAGCAGCGGGAAGGGCGAGGCGAGCTGGCGGGCGAAGTGGTGGACCCGGAAATAGGCGCCGTCCGCCCCCAGCTCCTCCGCCGCGATCGCGAGGTCGATCGATTGCAGCAGCACGTCCCGCGCCGAGCGCGTCGCCGATTGCGAGTTCGGCGACCAGTGACCGAACGACAGGAACCCGATTCTCTTCATTGCCGCATCCATTCCCATTCCGGTGGCCCGCCCCGAGGTGGGGGCCGGGCCTGACGATCACGGCCGGCCGGCGACCCGCTGGTCCCAGCCCAGCATCGCGTGACGGGCCACCGCCTCCAGCTCGGCGCGGCTCGCCCCGTCGCGGGCCTGGAGCGACAGGCCGCCCTGCACCGTCATCACGAAGCGCGCGAGCGACGGGAGGTCGACCGAGGCGGCGACCTCGCCCTCCGCCACCGCGCGCGCGAGGCGGGCGGCGACGCGCTCCAGCCCGCAGGCCCGGGCCGTCCGCACGATCTCGCCGAGTTCCGCATGCCCTTCGCTGCCGACCATCGACAGCGTCACCATGCAGCCGCAGGGCTCCGCGCGCCCGCTCGACCCGGTCAGGGCGGCGGCCGAATCCATCAGCAGCGCCTCGATCGCCTCCCGCGCCGTCGCCGCCGCCGCGAACCGGGCCCAGACGGAGGCCTCGTAGCGCGCGCCGTAGTGGCGCAGGGCTTCGGCGTAGAGCGCCTCCTTCGAGCCGAAGGCCGCGTAGAGGCTCGGCGAGCCGATTCCCATGGCCTGGGTCAGGTCGGCGATGGAGGTCGCCGCGAAGCCCTTGCGCCAGAACAGGCGCATCGCCTCGGACAGGGCCGCCTCGCGGTCGAACGCCCGCGGCCGGCCGCGACCGCGGGCGGGCTGGTTTTCGCGGGGGGCCGCCGGGGATCGGGCGGACGGAGAATTCTGCATCGATCGTTATATAAATCGCTTGACCCGGCTTCACAACGCGCATAGCCATTTTTGTGTCGATCATTACACAAAAGGCCGGACCATGAGCGAACTCGCAGGCAAGCGCGCCCTCGTGACGGGCGCCTCCCGCGGCATCGGCGCCGCCATCGCGCTGGCGCTCGCCGGGAAGGGGGCGGATGTCGCCATCACCTATGAGCGCTCCGCCGACCGGGCGGCCGAGATCGTCCGGCGCATCGAGGCGACGGGCCGCCGCGGCGTCGCGCTCCAGGCGGACAGCGCCGATCCGGCGGCGGTGACGGGCTCGGTCGCGGCGGCCGCAGAGGCGCTCGGCGGTCTCGACATCCTCGTGAACAATGCCGGCATCGCCCGCGGCGGTCCCCTGGCGGAGATGAGCCTCGCCGACATCGACGCCCTCCTCCAGGTGAACATCCGCTCGGTCGTCCTGGCCTCGCAGGCGGCCATCCCTCATCTGACGAAGGGCGGGCGGATCATCTCGATCGGCTCGTGCCTCGCCGAGCGCGTCCCCTTCGCGGGCGTGACGGTCTACTCGATGTCGAAATCCGCCCTGCTCGCCTTCACCCGGGGCCTGGCGCGGGAGCTCGGGCCCCAGGGCGTCACGGTGAACCTCGTCCAGCCGGGATCGACCGACACCGACATGAACCCGGCCGACGGCGCGCTCGCGGACGGGCAGCGGGCCATGACGGCGCTCGGCCATTACGGCAAGCCCGAGGACATCGCCGCCGCGGTGGCGTTCCTGGCCAGCCCCGCGGCGCGCCAGATCACCGGCACCGCCCTCACGGTCGACGGAGGCGCCAACGCCTGAGTCGATCGACCTCCCGCCGCCGAAAGAGGGCGGCCAGCGTGTCGCGCCACACCGGACGATCGCGCGGGCCGCCGACGGACGGGCGACTTGCGTTAGAGCTTGCACCACGCCCATAAGCCTGGGCGTGGAGAGCGAGGCAACCACATGAGCGCGCCGCAAGGGCTGGCCAGGCTCCTGGCCGCCAACCCGTTCTTCGCCGAGCTGGGCGAGGACGCCATCGCGGCCATCGCCGGCCTTTGCCGGACCCGCAGCCTCGCCCGGAACGAGACGCTGTTCCAGAAGGGCGACCCGGGCGACGCCCTCTACGCCCTGCGCCGCGGCCAGGTCCGCATCGGCGCCGGCACGGAGGACGGGCGGTCCGTGACGCTCAACCTCCTCGGGCCCGGCGACGTGTTCGGCGAGATCGCCCTCCTCGACGGCCGCCCGCGCACGGCGGAGGCCGTCGCGCTCGAAGCGGCGGAGCTGTTCGTCATCGAGCGGGGGGATTTCCTCGGCCTCCTCGCCCGCGACGCCGCGATGGCGGTCCGGATCATCGGGCTCCTCTGCCAGCGGCTGCGCTGGATGAGCGAGCGCATGGAGGAGGCCACCCTGCTCCCGCTCGATACCCGGCTGGCGCGGCGCCTGGTCATGCTGTCCGAGGATTATGGGGCGGAGATCCAGGTGACGCAGGCCGAGCTCGCCGCCTTCGTCGGCGCGGCGCGGGAGAGCGTCAACCGCGTCCTCCAGGACTGGCGCCGATCGGGCATCATCGACCTCGGCCGCTCGCGCGTGACCGTGAGGACCGCCCGGCGGCTGGCCGCGCTCGGCGAGCGCTCACGAACCTGACGCGGGAGGATCCACCCCATGAGACATCCGGCGCGCGCGGCGGTCCTCGCCCTCGTCCCGATCCTTCTGGCGGGCGCCGCCTCGGCCCAGTCGCGCTGCACCGAGGAAACGCGGTTCGATCCGCCCCTGCGCGTCCTTCGCTGCGCCGACGGGCTGGTGCTCGAGACCGAGCAGGGCAGCGGGCTGCGGCCGATCGACCGGGATCAGGACGGGCACCTGGAGGGCGCCGAGCTCGGCGGCCGCGCCGTCCTCGTCACGCTGCCGCCGGGCCGGCGCGTCCGCCGGGACGGCTTCCAGATCCTGACGCCCCACGCCATCGCCTCGGTGCGCGGCACCGTCTACGCCGTCGACGTGACCCAGGCGCGGACGTCGGTCTTCGTGGAGCAGGGGCGCGTCGCCGTCGCGCGGCGGGGCAGCCCCCAGGAAGCCGTGACGCTCGGGCCGGGCGAGGGCGTCGACGTCGATGCGGACCGGGCGCCCCTCACCGTGCGGCGCTGGCCGCAGGAGCGCGTCCGGGCCCTCCTCGAACGCTTCGGGCGCTGAGCTGATTTCGCAAAAGTGGTAGCCGGTTTTGCAACAAAAATCCGCGACCGAACGAGAACCTGAGCGGACGAAGCGGTGGCTTGCCACCGCAAGTCTGCTGAGGGCCTGGGCCGGCGACGCGGGTGGCGGCCCGTCGCGGACCGCACGGCACGACCGGCGCTTCGCGCTCCTCGCCCTCGCCGTCGCGCTCGCCTGGAGCGGCTGGCTCTCCCACCTGCACCTCTCCGGCCGCGCCACGCCCCTCGACCGCGCCGAATCGGCCCTCACGGACCTGCGCCTGCGCCTGGCCGGACCGCGCACGCCGCCGTCCGGCATCGTCATCGTCGCCATCGACGACGAGACCGTCCGGCGCGAGGGCGGGTTCCCGGTCTCGCGCGCGATGATGGCGCGCCTGATCGAGACGATCGCGGCGGCCCGGCCGCGCGCCCTCGCCGTCGATGTCCTGTTCCTGGAAGCCGGCCGCCAGCCGGAGGCGGACCGGGCTCTGGGCGCCGCCCTCGCCAAGGCCCCCTCGGTCCTTGCGGCGGCGGCGGTGTTCGACGGCGGCGCGAGCGAGGACGGCATCCCGGTCGCCGCCGCCCTGCACCGGCCGACCCCGGTGATCGGCCGGGAGGCCGCGTCGGGCCTCGTCAACGTGTCCGAGGATGCTGCCGGCGTTCCCCGGCACCTTCCCCTCGTCGTCCGCGCGGGCGAGGAGGTCGCCGCCTCCTTCGTGCTGCGCGCCGCCTCCCTGGCGGCCCGGAGCGATCCGGTCCTGGGCGCGCAGGCGGTGCGGATCGGGGCCGCGCGCGTCCCGCTCGATCTCGGCCGTCACCTGCCCCTGCGCCCCTACGGCCCGCGCCGCACGATCCCGACGGTGAGCGCCGCCGGGCTCCTCGACGGCACGGTCCCGGCCCCCGCGCTGGCCGATCGCGTCGTCGTCGTCGGCGCCACGGCGCTCGGCGGGAGCGACACCTTCGCCACGGCCTTCGACCCGGTCATGCCGGGCGTCGAGCTGCTGACGACCGGGATCGCCCACCTGATGACCGGCGGCGGGCTCACCCGCGATGCGGGCGTGCGGCGGCTCGATGCCGCCGTCTCCATCGGCCTCGCCGGCGCCGCCGCGCTCCTGATCGCGCTCGCCCCGCCCGGCCCGGCGATCCTGCTCGTGCTTTTGCTCCTGGCGGGATGGCTCACCGCGGGGGCGGTCGCCTTCGCCTGCGGGATCTGGTGGAGCGCCGCCCTGCCGCTGGCGGCGGCCGGGCTTCCGGCCCTGTCCTGCGCGGCGGCGCGCCAGGCGCTCGACCGCCGCAGGGCGGCGGCTCTGGCCCGCTCGGAGCAGGCGCTGCGCCGGCTGCAGCCCGCCGCCCTGGCGGAGCGCCTCGCCTGGGACCCGGCCTACCTCACCGAGCCCGTCGCGCGGGACATCCCGGTGCTGTTCATCGACCTCACCGGGTTCACCCGCCAGAGCGAGCGCCTCGGCCCGGCCCGTACCCGGGCGGTGCTCAAGTCGTTCCACGACCTCGTCGACGAGACCGCCTCCGGGCATGGGGGCCTCGTCGTGAACTTCATGGGCGACGGCGCGATGGTGGTGTTCGGCGCGCTCGATCCCGATCCTGCGGTGGCTGCCCGGGCGGTCGCGGCGGCCGAGGCCCTCATCGCCCGCACCGCGGAGTGGATCGCGCGCGAACCCGAGCTGGCCGGGGCCGGGCGCGCCCTCGACGTGCGGATCGGCGCGCATCACGGGCCGGTGATCCTCTCACGCCTGGGCAGCGACACCAACCAGCACATCACGGCGACGGGCGACACGGTCAACGTCGCGAGCCGCCTGCTCGCGGTCGCCTCCCAGGCCGGCATCCGCCTCGCCGTCAGCGGCGACCTCCTGGCGGCGGCCGGCCTCGACGCCCCGGGCGCGATCTTCGACGGGCCGCACGCGACGGCCATCCGCGGCCGCGCGCAGAGCCTCGACGTCTGGCTGGGGCGCGGCCCGGAGCCGTCACAGGCCCCGGAGGCGTGAGCCGGCCCCCCGGGGCCCGCGTGACCATGGATTCTGTGACCATGGATCTGTGACCTGGGTCACGGATCCCGGGCGCGAACGGGCCGAGGATGGCGTCACTCCAACAGGGAGAGACACCATGACGACGATCTCGACGAAGATGATGGTGGCGGCCGGTATCACCCTGGCGGCCCTGGCCGTCGGTACCGGCAGCGCGGAGGCCCGCGGGTTCGGGCGTGGCGGGTTCGGACATGGCGGCTTCGGACATGGCGGGTTCCGGCATGGCGGGTTCGGCCATCATGGCGGCTTCGGGTACCGGGGCGGCTTCGGACACGGCCGGTTCGGCCATCACGGCCGTTTCTACCGCCACGGCCACCGCTACCGCTTCGGCGGCCTGGGCTTCGGCGGCCTTGCCTCGGGCATCTACGGCGATTGCCGCGTGATCTTCAGTCCCGCGCTCGGCCGTTACGCACGCTTCTGCGGCTGACCACCTCCCCGCCGGATTCCCGGACCGGGCAGGTCGGCCCGGGGAACGGAGACGTGGCGAGCGGAGGCGTAGCCGGAGCGACGGTGAGGGGGCTCGACGAGCGAGGCTCCTCCGCAGACGCCCCCTCACCCTCGCGGCGAACCTTCGGTGCGCTTTGGGCGTCCTGAGCCCCTTCCCCGCCCACGGGGATGGGGATGTCCGCGCCCATCCTGCCGCGGAGCCTGGCCCGCACGCCTCCGGCCGTCGCCGGCGCCGGGGATGTTGTAATAGTGTTACGCTTGCGGTGTTTGCCGCTCGGTCGGCATTCGCGCGCTTGTCAGCCGGGCCCCGAGCGGCACAGATGAAACATTATAACGTTCATCTGGATGAAAGATGCCCTATCGCCGCCGCCTGGCCCTGCTGGCAGTCAGCACCGCGCTCCCGCTCGTCACCGGTGCCGCGGGGCAGGCGCGGGCCGAGGACATCAAGCTCGAGGAGATCACCGTCTCGTCGCCGAGCCCGATCGTGGGGCGCCCCGCGGCGGGACCGGGGACCGGCATGGGAGCTGCCTACCCGATCGGCGTGCTGCCGGTCGTCACCAACACGTTCTCGCCCGTCACGGTGGTCACCCGGGAGCAGATCGCGCGGGACCAGCCGCGCACCCTGGGAGATGCGCTGTTCGACCGGCCGGGCATCTCCTCGACCACCTACGCGCCCGGTGCGGCCTCCCGGCCGATCATCCGCGGCCTCGACAATGCCCGGGTGCGCATCCAGGAGAACGGCATCGTCAATGGCGGCGTATCCGATCTCGGCGAGGACCACGCCGTCCCGGTCAATCCGCTCGTCGCCGACCGGCTGGAGGTGATCCGCGGGCCCGCCACGCTCCGCTACGGCTCGGGCGCCATCGGCGGCGTCGTCTCGGCCGAGAACAACCGGGTGCCGACCTTCATCCCGGCCAACGGCTATACCGGCCAGGTCACCACGGGCTATTCGACGGTCGATAACGGTCGCCTCGGCGCGGCGACCGTGGATGCCGGCAAGGACGGCTTCGCCGTGCACGCCGACGGCTTCAGGACGGCCGCCGACAGCTATGCGATTCCCGGCGGGATCCAGCGCAATTCCTACAACGAGTCGCAGGGCGGCTCGGTCGGCGTCTCGGCGATCGGCGACCGCGGCTTCGTCGGCGTCGCATTCAGCCATTACAACGCGATCTACGCCATTCCGGGCGGGGAGGCCGAGCAGGCCCGCACGCGCCTGACCCCGAACCAGGACCGGGTGCTGTCGCGGGGCGAGTACCGCCCGCTCGACGGTCCCTTCGAGGCGATCCGCTACTGGGCCGGCTACTCGGTCTACCGGCACGACGAGATCGGCATCGGCGAGAACGGGATCGAGGGCCGGCAGGCGACCTTCAAGAACCGCGAGGCCGAGCTGCGGATCGAGGCGCAGCACGTTCCGGTCTTCACCGCGCTCGGCACGCTCACCGGCGCCATCGGCGTCCAGGCCGACCGGCGGTCGATCAACACCCAGCTCGAGGCCTTCCTGCCGCAGACCGACTCGCGGGCGGGCGCCATCTACCTGTTCGAGCAGCTCGAGGTGCTGCCCGGGACGCGGCTGCAGGCCGCCGGCCGGATCGAGGGCGACCGCATCCGCAGCACCGCGGCGCTGTTTCCGGGCGACTACCTCCCGGTCGATGGCGAGGACCCCCTCGCCTTTCGCCTGACCCGCCGCTTCGCCCCGAAGAGCGCGAGCGTCGGGCTGTTGCAGGACCTGCCCTACGGCTTCGTGGCGAGCCTCACCGGATCCTATGTCGAGCGGGCGCCGACGGGCTACGAGCTGTTCTCGCAGGGCCCCCACGACGCGACCGCGACCTTCGAGATCGGCGATCCGACCCTGCGGCTGGAGCGTGCGCGCACGGTCGAGGCCAGCATCCGCCACGGCGACGGGCCGCTGCGCTTCGAGGCGACCGGCTATTACACCCGCTATACGGGCTTCATCTACAAGCGCCTGACCGGGGCCCTGTGCGACGACGACTTCGCGAGTTGCGGCACCGGGGACGAGCTGCGCCAGGTCGTCTATTCGCAGCAGAACGCCACCTTCTACGGGGCGGAGCTGATCGGGCAATACGACGCCGTGCCGGTCCGCAACGGGTTCCTCGGGGTCGAGGGACGCTTCGATGCCGTGCGGGCGACGTTCGACGACGGCACCAACGTGCCGCGCATCCCGCCCTACCGGCTCGGCGGCGGCGTCTACCTGCGCGCGGAGGGATGGTTCGCGCGGGTGAACCTGCTGCACGCCTTCGCCCATACCCGGATCGCGCCGTTCGAGACCGACACGCCCGGCTACAACGACCTGCGCGCCGAGGTGAGCTACACCAAGGCGCTCGACCCGGCGGTCTACGGTGCCAGCGAGGTGACGCTCGGGTTGCAGGGCCGCAACCTGCTCGACGACGACATCCGCAACTCGGCCTCGTTCAAGAAGGACGAGATCCTTCTGCCGGGACGCAACCTGCGGCTGTTCCTGACCGCGCGGTTCTGAACCTGCCGGCCTCCGGCACGGCGCGATCGGGCCGTGCCTCGGTCCGGATGCGGGTCCTCGCAGGCCCGCTTTCCGGGACCGGAGCGAGGACACAAGGCGCGCCGCCCGCGATCAGGCGCGGGTGAGCTTCGAGACGACGGCGAGCAGCTGCTCGGGCTTGAACGGCTTGGTGATCCAGCCCGTCGCGCCGGCCGCCTTGGCCTGCTGCTTGATGCCCTCGTCCGATTCCGTGCTCAGGAACAGGATCGGCACGCCGGTCAGGCTCGGCAGCGTCCGGATGTTCTTGATCATGTCGAGGCCGTTCATCACCGGCATGTTGAGATCGGTGATGATGAGGTCGAGCGCGCTCGACTTGGCCTTCGCGACCCCTTCGGCGCCGTCGGCGGCCTCGATGACGGTGTGCCCCGCCGGTCCGAGAACCACTTTGATCATCTGCCGGATGCTCGCGGAGTCGTCGACGGCGAGAACGGTAGCCATGGGGTGAACACTCCGGGATGGTGATGAGGGGCCGCGCGCGGGAATCAGTTCGCCGAAGCGAGGGAGCCTTGAACCGTGAGGCCGGCCCGGGCGAAGGCGGCCTGCACGATGTCGGACGCATCGACGACGGTGAGCCGCTTGGCCCGACGCTCCGCCGTGCCGGCCGCCGAGACGACCAGCTGCACGAAGGCGATGTCGGCACGCTCGACGCCGGCGCAATCCAGAACCAGGTCCGTGCTCGCGGCGAGGGCGGCGGCGATCTCGCCGTGAAGGGTGCGGATCGCGCGCAGGGAGCAATCGCCCGGCATCGTGACCGTGAGGGAATCTGACATGGCGGCCCCGGCGTCCTCGGGAGGCGTCCAAACCGCGCCTCGCCGCAAGACTAAGCGGGAACTGTGTAAAACTTTCTTGAACCAGCCGATCCGGTCGGTGCCGCAGCGATAACGCTTCCGCAAGCATGGTCGCCGTAGCGTCTTCGGACACGGAGCGCGACGGCAACCGAGCGCGGACGCTACGAACGGTTCCATGGAGCGCGGACGATGATTTCCGAGGCGGCACAGGTGACGCAGGAGCGCCCCCGTGCGCGGTGGTTCCGGCCTCGCGGCCCGGAGACTCCCGTGCCCGCGATCCTCGTGCCGGCCCCGGCGGTCGTCGACGACGCGCCGCCTGCCGCGGAGGTGTCCGGCGCCGCCGATCTCCTGCAATCCTGGCTCGGCCTGTCCACGCTGCAACGGCGGACGCTGGACGCCCTGATCGGCGAACTCGGCCTCGCCTCCGGCCACATGGAGGAGAGCGTTCACGGCCTGACGGATCGCTTCGAGAACATCGCCGCGACGACCCGGGACCAGGCCGCGATCGTGCAGGGCCTCGTCGCCTCGATCCAGGCCGTCGAGATCGACGGACGCTCGGTTCCCCTCTCCGACGTCGCCTCCGGGCTCGGGGAGACGCTGTCGGCGCTGATGGACAAGGTCGGCCGGCTCTCGCGCCAGGGCGGCGCGACCGCCCGCTCCCTCGATGCGGTGCTGACCGAGATCGACGCGGTCGAGGGCAGCGTCGCGCGGATCGAGACGATCAACCGCCAGACGAACCTGCTCGCCCTCAACGCCAAGATCGAGGCGGCGCGGGCGGGCGAGGCGGGCCGCGCCTTCGCGGTGGTGGCCGACGAGGTCCGCCTCCTGGCGCAATCGATCAACACGCTCTCCGGCACCATCAAGGATCAGATCGGCTCCATCGCCACCGGCCTGCGCGAGAGCCACGGCCTGCTGCAGGACATCGCGACCGTCGACGTCTCGGACGAGAGCCGCAGCGCCGAGACCCGCGTCGCCACCGTCATGCAGGCGCTCGTCGCACAGAACTCGCGCTTCGCCGGCGTCCTGCAGCAGACCGCGGAGACGACGCAGTCGATCACGGCCGATGTGTCGGGCGCCATCGTCGCCATGCAGTTCCAGGACCTGACGAAGCAGCGCCTCCAGAACGGCGAGACCGTGCTGCGGGCGCTCGCGCGGGAATCCGGGCGGCTGGCCGAGGAGGCGCAGGCCCAGCGCCTCGATGCGCCGGGGCTCGCGCCCGACCAGGCCTGGGCCGAGGCGATGATCGCCGCCTGCACCCTCGGCGAGGTCCGAGACCGCTTGCGGCGTCAGGTGCTGGGCCAGGAGCCGGCCGGCGGACCGGCGGGGGCCGCGGCCGAGGCGAAGCCTGTGGACGACCTCGACGGCATCGACCTGTTCTGACCTGACGGACATCGTCGACGGATCACGCCGCGGAGCGCCTCGCGCGCTGCCGCGGCTTCGGCGCGCCGCGACCCCCGGGAACCGCGGGCGCTCCTCGCCTCGCCGTCTCAGCAAAGACAAAAATCCTAACGTAGAGTTTCGGAAATTTCTCTGGGCGATAACTGAAAATTAGCCTGCAGCCGGCAATATTTTCTTACTGCGATATTCCGCATTTCCAAGCGCCGACTCCAGATCTCGTTAACTCTGACTCCGCCCGCACGACCGGGCGTTCTTGCAGGATAGGAGCGACGGGGCGGGCCGGGGCGGCGTGACGCAGTTATCCTCGTGATTTCCGCGCGATCGAAGGGTCGATGCAGACATGACTTCCCTCAATCCGGTCGACGTGTTCCGCATGGAGGCCGACGAATTGCTCGCCTGCCTCGAGACTACGCTGCTCGATCTCGGCGAGAAGCCGCATGACAGGGCCCTGATCGACACGGCGTTCCGCGCGCTCCACACGATCAAGGGCTCGGGGGCGATGTTCGGCTTCGAGCGCGTGGCGGCGTTCGCCCACGACTTCGAGACCGCCTTCGATCTCGTGCGCCAGGGCCGTGTCCCGGCGAGCGTCGACCTCGTGAACGTCGCCCTCTCGGCCAAGGACTATATCCGCCTCCTGATCGAGGATCCCGACGGGGCCGAGCCGGTCTTCGGCCAAGCGATCCTCGACGAGCTCGGCGGCCTCGTCGGGCGGGCGACGGACCGGGCGGAGGTCGCCCCGGCGCCGGCCTCCGAGCCCGATCCGATCGCCCCCGCCGATGGCGCGGCCGGCTGGCGCCTCGGGATCGCCTTCGCACCGGACATCCTGCGCAACGGCACCAATCCCCTCGCCCTCCTCGACGACCTGCGCGACCTCGGCGCCGGCACGGTCGTGCCGCGGCTCGACGCCGTGCCGGACCTCGCGGCGCTCGATCCCGAGGCCCTGTCGATCGGCTGGGAGGTCACGTTGCCGGCCGGCGTGACCCGCGAGGCGATCGAGGACGTGTTCCTGTTCGTCCAGAACGAGATGACCCTCACGCTGACGCCGCTCGGCGGGGCGGCGGAGGCGCCGGTACCGGCGCCGATCCCCGTCGCCGCCGATCCGGTGCCGATGCCCGCCGCCGTTCCGGCCGCGCCGGCGACCGCCCGCGCCGCGCCCTCCTCTCCTTCACTTGCTCCTGCCCCTGCCCCTGCCCCCCCGGCTCCCGAGCCGCGCGCGGGCGCGCGGCGGAACGATGAGCGCACCACCAGCACGGTGCGGGTCGAGGCGGAGCGCCTCGACGAGCTGATGGACCGCGTCGGCGAACTCGTCATCGCCCAGGCGCGGTTGAGCCAGCTCGCCGGTCTGCACGCCGATGGCGGGATCAAGACGGTCGCCGAGGAGATCGAGCGCCTCTCGGCCCGCCTGCGCGACACCACGATGAGCATCCGCATGGTGCCGATCGGGTCGCTGTTCGGCCGCTTCCGGCGCCTCGTCCACGACCTGTCACGGGATCTCGGCAAGCCGGTCGATTTCGTCACCGAGGGCGAGGATACCGAGCTCGACAAGACCGTGATCGAGCGCCTGGCCGATCCGCTGGTCCACCTGATCCGCAACGCCATCGACCACGGCATCGAGGATCCGGCCCGGCGCGCCGGCAGCTCCAAGAGCGCCACCGGCCGCATCACCCTGTCGGCCGAGCATGCCGGGGCCCAGGTGCGGATCAGCGTGCGCGACGACGGCGCCGGGCTCGACGCGGCCCGCATCCGCGCCAAGGCCGAGGAGAAGGGGCTCGTCGCCCCCGGCGTCGCGTTGAGCGACCAGCAGGTCTACCAGTTCCTGTTCGCCCCCGGCTTCTCGACCGCCGCGACGATCTCGGCCCTGTCGGGGCGCGGCGTCGGCATGGATGTGGTCAAGAAGACCATCGAGTCCCTGCGCGGCACGATCGACATCACGACCGAGCCCGGCGCCGGCACCACGGTCTCCTTGCGGCTGCCGCTGACCCTCGCGATCATCGAGGGCCTGCTGATCCGGGTCGGCGAGGGACGCTACGTCGTGCCGCTCGCGGCGGTGGAGGAATGCGTCGAGCTGCCCGCGGGCGACCGGGCGAGCCGCGGGCGGGACTTCCTCGACATCCGCGGCACGCTGGTGCCGTTCCTGCGGCTGCGGTCGCTGTTCGGGGCCGAGGGCGAGCCCGACCCGTACCAGAAGGTGATCATCGTCTCGGTCGGCGAGACCCGGGTCGGGCTGCTGGCCGACCAGATCATCGGCAACCACCAGACCGTGATCAAGTCGCTCTCGAAGCTCCACGCCGACGTGGCGACCTTCTCGGGCGCGACAATCCTCGGCGACGGCACCGCCGCCCTCATCATCGACGTCGCGCGTCTCGTGTCCGGCGGGCACGTGGAGATGCCGCGCGAATACCAGGACGTAGCATGATGACCGGCACAAAGGACGAGCTCGGGCCGACGGCCGGCTTGCAGGTAGCAAACTTGCAGGTAGCAAACTTGCAGGTAGCGAACTTGCAGGTGACGAACCTGCAGGTGGTGAAGGTGCGCATCGGCTCCGAGACCTTCGCGCTCGATGCCGGCATGGTGCGGGAGATCATCGACCCGATCCCGACGACCCGGGTGGCAGGCGCGCGCTCGCATCTCGACCGGGTCGTGAACGTGCGCGGCAACGTCGTGCCGCTCGCCGATATCCGCGAGCGCTTCGGCATGAAGCCGGAACCGGCGACGCCCGACACCCGCTTCGTTGTGATCGAGGTCGAGATCGCGGGCGATCCCGTCATCGTCGCCCTCGTCGCCGACAAGGTCTTCGAGGTGACGGAGGTCCAGACCGGCACGGCGCAGCAGGTACCCAAGGTCGGCACCTCGTGGCGGCCCGAATACATCAAGTCGATCGTCAAGAGCGGGGACGAGTTCGTGATCCTGCCCGATGTCGAGCGGATTCTGAACTGAGCGAGACCGGAGTCATCTCATGCGTTTCACGATCAAGGCGAAACTCGCCGGCGGCTTCGCCTCGGTCCTTGTCCTGTCTGGCGTGGCCGGCGGCGTCGGGTACCAGAAACTGACCGCGGCCGACGAGTCGACGAAGTTCGTCGTCAGCCGCGCCGAGGTCCAGGCGCTCGTCCTCGATGCGAAGGCCAACGCCATCCGGGGCATTTCGAACACGCGCGCCGCCGTCATCAGCGCGGACGACGTGCAGATGGCCGATTTCATCAAGCGCGCCACGGAAAACCGCGCCGACGCACTCGCCGCGATGGCGAAGGCCAAGACCTATATCAACTCCGAAGAGGGCCGGCGCCTCTTCGACGACCTGTCCGACAGGTACGACAAGCAGCGCGCTCTGGCCGGCAAAGTGCTGGAGCTGACGCAGCTCAACTCGAACGCCCGCACCTGGTCGGAGATCGACACGACCGGGCGTCCCGCCACGGTCGCGCTGCGCGCCGAACTGGACGAGTTCATCAAGGGCCGGCCGGGCGAGCCGGGCGGCGACGAACTTGTCCGCGCCACGGCGGCCTTCCAGGTCCGGCTGGAGCGGGCCTGGGGCCAGATGCAATCGGCGACCGGCGCCCTCAGCGTCGCGGCGCTGGAGCAGCGGGTGACCGACGCCAAGCAGGTGCGCGAGGAGAGCTCGCGCGCGATGGACGAGTTGCTGCGTGTCGGCACGGCGCGCGGGCTTCCGGCCGAGGCAATCCGGCAGAAATACGCGGCCTGGTCCGCCTCCTTCCAGAAGGCGCTCGCGACCGTCGAGACCGGGACCACCGTCAAGGCGGCCTCCCTTGCCTCGGGCGACTACGCCGTCGCGAGCACCGCGGCGATCCGCGCCTTCGACGCCCTGGCCGAGTTCCAGGGCAAGCGCATGGCCGATGCCGTGGCGCGGGCCAGGGCGGAGTCGCGAGAGGGCCAGACGATGCTGCTCGCCGTCCTGGCGGGCGCGCTGCTCCTCGGCTTCGGCATCGCGACTTGGCTCGCCGTCGCCATCTCCCGGGGCTTGAGCCGCGCGGTCTCCCTCGCCGACGCCGTGGCGATCGGCGATCTCGGCCAGACGATCACCGTGACCTCGCGCGACGAGATCGGCGACCTCGTCACCGCCATGAACCGCATGACCGCCAACCTGAACGCGACCGCCAGCCTCGCCGACGCGATCGCGGAAGGCGACCTCACGGTGGAGGCCAAGCCCCTCTCCGACCAGGACCGGATGGGCATCGCCCTGCAGACGATGCTCGCGCGGCTGCGCAATGTGGTGGCGGATGCCTCCGCGGCAGCGGCCAACGTCTCGGCGGGCTCACAGGAACTCTCGGCCTCGGCCGAGCAGCTGTCGCAGGGCTCGACCGAGCAGGCCGCTTCCACTGAGGAGGCCTCGGCCTCGATGGAGGAGATGGCCGCCAACGTGAAGCAGAACGCCGAGAATGCCGGCCAGACCGAGGCCATCGCCCGCCAGTCGGCCAAGGACGCCGAAGCGAGCGGCGTCGCGGTCGGCCGCGCCGTCGAGGCGATGCAGACCATCGCCCAGAAGATCACCATCGTGCAGGAGATCGCCCGCCAGACCGACCTGCTGGCGCTCAACGCCGCCGTCGAGGCAGCGAGGGCCGGCGAGCACGGACGGGGCTTTGCGGTGGTGGCGAGCGAGGTGAGGAAGCTCGCCGAGCGCAGCCAGGCGGCGGCGGCTGAGATCGGAACCCTGTCGATCGACACCGTGAAGGCGGCGCAAGCGGCCGGCGACATGCTCGGGCGTCTGGTGCCGGACATCAAGAAGACGGCGACCTTGGTGGAGGAGATCTCGGCGGCGTGCCGGGAGCAGGATGTCGGGTCGGGCCAGATCAACCAGGCGATCCAGCAGCTCGACAAGGTGACGCAGCAGAACGCCAGCGCGTCCGAGCAGGTCTCGGCGACGTCGGAGGAGCTGGCGGCGCAGGCCGAGACGCTGCAGGCGACGATCGCGTTCTTCCGGATCGACGAGAGCGATGCGGCCGGGTCGCAGGTGATCGACGGGGCTGTGTCGCAGTTGCGCGCCACGGCGTCGCGGATGGCCGCTCCCTCGGCGGTGGTCCGGTCGCCCGCCAAGGCGCCGGCCAAGCGCGACTCTGCGGCCCATCCGGCAGTCAAGTCACCCGCCACCAAGTCTCCTGCGGCCAAGTTTCCTGCGGCCAATTCCCCGGCTGCCAGGCCTGCGGCGTCCCGGTCTGTGGCCGGCGGCCTCGGCGGAGGCGGCTTCTCCCTCGACATGAGCGAGGGCGACGAGCGCGACGCCGACTTCACCCGCGTCGCCTGACGCGGCCATCCCGGATCCCGCGCGAGAGCGACGCTCGCGCGGAGCGACGAAAAAGCCGTCGGCGCGTCATGCCGATCGACCGCCGACGGCTTCCATCAGGACGTCTGGACAGTGCCGAACACGTAGAAAGAGAGCACACACCGATGCGGTTCACGATCAAAGCCAAGCTCGGCATCGCCTTCGGGGCGATCCTCCTCGTCCTCGGCGGAGCCGGCACCCTGGCCGTGTCCAGCCTGAGCCACTCCAACGACCGGATGCAGGCCTTCGCGGCCCGGCCGTTCTCCCAGGTCCAGCGGGTCCTGCGCATCGAGGCGATGTCCTACGACGCCGCCCGTATGTTCGCCCGCTCGATGCTCGAGCCGACGAATGCCGCCCGCGAGAAGCTGTTCGCCGAGTTCAAGGCGAACGACACCAAGCTCCAGGGCATTCTGCGGGAATACACCGACCTCGTCCCGGCGGAGGATCGCGCCCGCGTCCAGCCCCTGCGCGAGAACTGGACCAAGCTGACCGACGCCGTGACCAAGGGCATGGAATTCGCGGTCCAGAACGGCAACAACACCGCCAACACCATCGCGACCGGCGAGCAGCTCACGGCTTACACCGCGGTGATGGGGCGCATCGACGACATCAAGGCGCGGCCCGACTTCCCGGCCGAGGACCGCGTCCTGATCGGCGCCATCGAAGCCAAGATGTTCCGCCTGCGCGGCGAGATCTACCGCGAGATCGTGATCACCGACGACACCCTGCTCGCGAAGATCGCCGCGGAGTTCGGCGACACCCAGAAGGCCCTGTGGCGCGATCTCGCGAAGCTCGGCGAGGCCGGCCGGACTGCTGGCTATTCCGAGGCCGTCGGCGCCCTCTCCGCAGCCGTGAGGGCCTGGGAGCCCTCGGCCGAGAAGGTCTTTGCCTACGGGCTGGCCAATACCGACGCCAAGGCCCTGCGCTTCTACGTCGGCCCCTTCACGGATGCCCGCCGGGCGGTGCTCGAGGAGGTGGGCAAGCTGCGCGGCTACGAGGAGAGCGTTGCCAACGGCTTCGTGCGTGAGACGCAGTCGGCCTACGAGACGACCCGCACGATCCTCGCCGCCGTCGTGATCGGCGCGGTGATCCTCGGCCTCGGCATGGCTCTGTGGCTGGCGCTCTCGATCTCCCGCGGTCTCTCCAAGGCGGTCTCCTCCGCCCAGAGCGTCGCGGCCGGCGACCTGACCAAGGACGTGGTCCCGACCGGGCGCGACGAGGTGACGGACCTCCTGCGGGCGATCCAGGCGATGAACGTGAAGCTGCGCGAGGTCGTCGGGCAGGTGGTGTCGGCGGCGAGCAACGTCTCGGCGGGCTCACAGGAACTCTCGGCCTCGGCCGAGCAGCTGTCGCAGGGCTCGACCGAGCAGGCCGCTTCCACCGAAGAAGCCTCGGCCTCGATGGAGGAGATGGCCGCCAACGTGAAGCAGAATGCCGAGAATGCCGGCCAGACCGAGGCCATCGCCCGCCAGTCGGCCAAGGACGCCGAAGCGAGCGGCGTCGCGGTGGGCCGGGCCGTCGAGGCGATGCAGACCATCGCCCAGAAGATCACCATCGTGCAGGAGATCGCCCGCCAGACCGACTTGCTCGCCCTCAACGCCGCCGTCGAGGCGGCGCGCGCCGGCGAGCACGGGCGGGGCTTTGCGGTGGTGGCGAGCGAGGTGAGGAAGCTCGCCGAGCGCTCGCAGGCGGCGGCGGCCGAGATCGGGACGCTGTCGGCCGACACCGTGAAGGCGGCGCAAGCGGCTGGCGACATGCTCGGGCGCTTGGTGCCGGACATCAAGAAGACGGCGACCTTGGTGGAGGAGATCTCGGCGGCGTGCCGGGAGCAGGATGTCGGGTCGGGCCAGATCAACCAGGCGATCCAGCAGCTCGACAAGGTGACGCAGCAGAATGCCAGCGCGTCCGAGCAGGTCTCGGCGACGTCGGAGGAGCTGGCCGCGCAGGCCGAGACGCTGCAGGCGACGATCGCCTATTTCCGGATCGATGGGAGCGATGCGGCGGTGGGGTCTCGGACGATCGACGGGGCTGTGTCGCAGCTGCGCGCCACCGCCGCCCGGATGGCCGCTCCCTCGGCGGTGGTGAGGTCGCCCGCCAAGGCGGCCGTCAAGCGGGGCGCGGTGGACCGCCCGGCCCGGAAAGCTCTCGGCGGGGGCGGCTTCGCCTTCGACATGAGCGAGGGCGACGAGCGCGACGCCGACTTCACCCGCGTCGCCTGACGCCGGCCGGCACTGAGCCTCGCCGTCACCACCGCCCGGATGGACGCGAGCGAGATCCCTCGCACTCTCGCGCCCACCCCGGGCGGGCACCCCGATTGACCACGCGAGTCCCGGTCACCCGCCACCTTCACGCCGGGCGGAGCGCCACCGCGGGAGTCCAGCAAACGCTGCTTCCCAACGGTCAAATCACAGGAATGTTCCTCATGGGCATGTTCGACAACATTTCGATACCCCGGAAGCTGGCCCTCACCCTCACGGTGATGCTGGGGGTCGAGCTGGGCGTGAACGCCGTCGTGCACTGGAAATCGGGGGAGATTCGGCAGGCGGTCAACTGGTCGGAGCACACGATCCAGGTGATCGACGCGAGCAACCGGGCGCTGTCCGGGATGGTCGATCAGGAGACCGGGTATCGCGGCTTCCTCCTGTCCGGAGACAAGAAGTTTCTCGCCCCCTACGAGAAGGGCTGGGAGACCTTCGAGGCCGCCTGGCGCCAGGCCAAGGACCTGACGGCCGACAACCCGGCCCAGCAGGAGCGGCTCGACGTGGTCCGCCGGCTGGCCGAGGCTTGGCATGGCGGCGTGGCCCAGAAGGGCATCGCCCTGATGGCCGTCGCCGAGACCCGCGACGCCGCGCGGCAGGCGGAGATCGCCGGTGCCGGCAAGGAGGCGATGGACGGGCTGCGGGCCAAGATCGCCGAGGTCATCACCAACGAGAACGCGTTGATGCAGACGCGGCGGACCGCGCAGGCGGCCGCTTTCGAGGCGACGACGCAGTTCATTGCGCTCGGCACCCTCGCCACCCTGCTGATCGCGGCCGGCATCGCCTTCCTGCTCATCCGAACCGTCGCCCGGCCCGTGACCCGGGTGAGCGCCAAGCTCGCCGAGCTGGCGACCCCCATCGAGACCGGCCGGCGCGACGAGGTCGGGCAGATCGAGGGCACCGCGCTCGCGGTCGAGCAGGCGTTCCGGGACATCTCCGAGGTCCTCGCAGCCGCCTCGGTCGGCGACTTCTCCAAGCCGCTGTCGAAAGATTACGGGGGCTTGAGCAGCGAGGTGCAGGCCAATCTTCGGTTGATGACCGAGAACCTGCGGGCGATCGCCGACGTCGCGACCGCGATCGCCGGCGGCGACCTCACCGTCGAGGCAAAGCGGCTCTCGGACAGGGATGGGCTCGGCATCGCCCTCGAGCAGATGCTGGCGCGCCTGCGCGCCGTGGTGGCGGATGCCTCGGCGGCGGCGAACAACGTCTCGGCGGGCTCGCAGGAGCTGTCGGCCTCGGCCGAGCAGCTGTCGCAAGGCTCGACCGAGCAGGCCGCC
>NZ_LABZ01000071.1 GCF_001043955.1 Methylobacterium tarhaniae
CGGCGGCCCGGGCCACGTCGAGCACGATGTCGGAGGGCGGGGAAATGCTCATCGGCAGCTCACGTCCGGGTCGTTTGGTCAACGAGGTCTTAACGGCCCAGGCTTACGGGAGGCTTGCGTCGGGCCGGCCGAGGCGGGCGGAGAGGCCGTCGAGGCGCTCCAGGTCGTCGCGCTTGTCCGCCTCGCGGCGATGATCGTCGGCCCGCCGCTCCGCGAGCGCCTCGGCGCGCTTCTGGGCGAGACCGTGCTCGCGCACCGCCTCGGCCTGGGCGGCGGCCTCCGCCTCGAGCGCGCTCGCCTGCGTGGCGAGCCCCCGCAGGCGCCGGGCGGTCGCCTCGAGCAGCATCGGGCCGTGATCGGAGGCGGCGAGGGCGGCGAGCAGCCGGGCGCGGTCGGCTTCGATCGCGGCGGTGCGTTCGCGGGTGGCCGCGAGCTCGATCTCCGCCACGCGGCGCATCTGCTCCTGCACGGTGACGAGGCGCTTCGCGCGCTTCAGCCGGTCGCCGGTGCCGGACGCCATCAGCCGCGCTGCAGCCAGGCGGCGTAGCCGAGGAGGAACTGCGTCATGAACTCACCCGCCAGATAGTAGAGCATGAAAAGGCCGCCGAACATCACGAAGGGCGTGGCGACGAAGTAGACCGGGATCGTCGGCGTGAGCTTGTTGACGAAGCCGGCCGCCAGGTTGACCATGATGGCGTAGATGACGAACGGCGCGACGATGCGCAGGCCCAACATGAAGGCGGCGGCGACCTGGTCGACGATCCGGGTCAGCATGATCTGCGAGCCGACGCCCTCGCCGGGCGGGATGCGGGCATAGGATTCGACGAGGCCGCGAAACAACTCCCAGTGCAGGTCGGCGGCGAACAGGAGCGCGGTGGCGGTGAGCAGGATCAGCGCCTCCACTGCCGGCACCGGGTCGGTCCCCTCGATCGGCGTTCCCGGCATGCTGCCGAAGCCCACCATGGTCGAGGTCGCGTTCATCACCGTCTCGAGCACCATGATGAAGATCCGGCCGAGGAAGCCGATCATCAGCCCGGTCAGGGTCTCGCTGGCGATCCAGGCCAGCGTCTGCGTCGGGGCCTGGCCGGCGAGCCGCGGCTCGAATTGCGGCACGATCAGCGGGGCGATGGCCAGGGAGACCGCGCCCGCGATGAGGAGGCGCACCTGCTGCGGCACCCGGGGGCTGGAGAAGCCCGGCACCACCATGAGGCAGCCGCCGACCCGGCAGAAGATCAGGAAGACGGCCAGGAAGCTGTCCGGCCCGATTCCCGTCACGAGACGGTCCCTAGGGACTTGATCTCGACGCCGCGGGCGATCTCCAGATGCGAGAGCACCGGCAGGGTCGGGAAGATCCGCTCGATGATCATCCGCACATAGGGCCGGGCGTCGGGAGCGGTGACCAGGGCGAAACCGTGCACCTCCCGCATCCGGGCGCGGATCGCCTCCGAGGCCTCGGTGCCGAACTGCTCGACGAGGCGCGGGTCGATGTCGAACTCGACGACCTCGCCCTTGGCGTCGCGCTTCAGGCTCTGGTGGAAGGACAGGTCCCAGCTGGCGCCCAGCCGCAGCACGTTGAGCACGCCGTTCTCGGCGAGGTCGCCGCAGATCTGCTGCGCCATGCGCATCCGCACGTGCTCGGCGATCTGCTCGGCCCGGCGGGCATGCGGGGTGATCTCGGCCACCGCCTCCAGGATGAGGTGCAGGTTGCGGATCGAGACCCGTTCGGCGAGCAGCAGCTTGAGCACCGCCTGCAGGCCCGAATAGGAGATCTGCGACGGGCAGATCTCGTCGAGCAGGCGCTTGTACTCCGGATCCAGGCGGTCGAGCAGGCCGCGCATGTCCTTGTAGGACAGGAATTGCGGCAGGTTGTTGCGGATCACCTCGGAGAGGTGGGTGAGCAGCACCGAGGCGCCGTCGATCGGCTCGAAGCCGCCGCGGCGGACTTCCGCAGCATAGGAATCCATCACCCACAGCGCCTTCAGGCCGAAGGCCGGCTCGCGCACCTCGTCGCTCGGCACGTCGGGGCGGGGCCCGTCGCCGACCACCACCAGCATCTCGCCGGGGCGCAGCTCCTGGCTCGCCGCCACGGTGCCGTGGATCAGGATCTGGTAGCTCTTCGGCGGCAGGGCGAGGTTGTCCGAGACCTTGATGTCCGGCACCACGAAGCCGTACTGGCGGGCGAACTTGCGCCGCATCTTGGCGACCCGGTGGCCGAGCTCGGCATGCGAGGCCTGGATCTGCGAGGCGGCCTGGCGGCCGAGGCACAGCTCGATCTCCGGGGTCTTGAGCGATTCCTTGACCGAGTCCTTCTCCTTCGCCTCCGCCTGCTTCATCGCTTCCTCGGCCTTGGCCTTGGCGTCGGCGGCGGCCGCCTTGGCCTGGAGGCGGCGCGGAATGGTGCGGGCGACGAAGAACAGGAGCCCGCTCAAGGCCATGAAGGGCAGGAAGGGCAGGCCCGGCACCAGGGCGAACACGCCCATCATCGCCGCCGCCACGATCAGCGCACGCGGATAGGCGCCGAGCTGGCCGATCACCGCCTGCTCGGCGGTGCCCTGCGTGCCGCCCTTCGAGACCAGGAGGCCGGCGGCGAGCGAGACGATCAGGGCCGGGATCTGCGAGACCAGGCCGTCGCCGACCGACAGCTTGGTGAAGATGTCGGCGGCGGTGCCGAGCGGCAGGCCGTGCCGCGTCGTGCCGATGATGATGCCGCCGAAGACGTTGACCGCGATGATGATCAGCGAGGCCACCGCCTCGCCGCGGACGAATTTCGAGGCACCGTCCATCGAGCCGAAGAAGGCGCTCTCCTCCTCCAGCTCCCGGCGACGGCGCTGCGCCTCCTTGTCGTCGATCAGCCCGGCATTGAGGTCGGCGTCGATCGCCATCTGCTTGCCGGGGATCGCGTCGAGGGTGAAGCGGGCCCCGACCTCGGCGATGCGGGTCGCGCCCTTGGTAATGACCAGGAAGTTGACCGTGATCAGGATCAGGAACACCACGATCCCGATCACGAAATCGCCGCTCATCACGAACTGCGAGAAGCCCTGGATGACGTGGCCGGCGGCGTCCACGCCCTTCTGGCCGTCGGCCAGGATCAGCCGCGTCGTCGCGATGCCGAGCGCCAGGCGCAGCAGCGTGGCGATCAGCAGCACGGTCGGGAAGGACGAGAATTCGAGCGGCTTCTGGATCCAGAGCGCCACCATCAGGATCAGCACCGACAGGGCGATCGAGAAGGCGAGGCCGATATCGATGAGCACCGCCGGCACCGGCAGGAACAGCACCGCCAGGATCGCCACGATGCCGGCCGCGAAGCCGAAATCCCGCCGCGACTTGCGCTCGATTGCCGGCGCCGCGCCCACCGCCATGATCCCACCACCCTCCGCGAAGGATATTCGCGATGGGGTGTGCCACCGCTAGCTTGCGCGGGGGTTGGGGCCTTCAGAACCCGGTCGCGATCCGCCCGTAGGCGGCCTCCGCGAAGGCGTGGAGCTGCCCGCCGACGAAGGTGCCGGTGACGAGGAGGACGAGCAGGATCACCACGATCTTCGGCACGAAGGTCAGGGTGACCTCCTGGATCTGCGTGAGGGCCTGCAGCAGCGCCACCGCGACGCCGACCAGCATCGCGGCGCCCACCGCCGGTCCCGCCGCCACGAGGACCGTCCAGATCGCGGCGCGGACGAGCTCGAGGGCGTCGACCTCGTTCATGATGGTCTCCGGAGCGCTTCGACCGCGCGCTACTGTATCACGACCCCGGAGGTCAGCAGCACGTCCTGGCCGCTGGTCAGCCGTGCCAGGGCGCCGTCGCTCGTCACCCGCACCGACTGCACGGTGCCGGTCCGGGTGCCGTCGGCCGAGGTGAGGGTGCGGCCGATCACCGTGTCGGCCTGGTCGAGGAAGCTCGAGGCGAGCAGCGAATCGAGCTTCTGGTTGGTCTTCGTCGCCTGCTCGACCTGCGAGAAGGTGGCGAGCTGGCCGACATACTCGGTCGAGTCCATCGGCTTCGTCGGATCCTGGTTCTTCAGCTGCGCCATCAGCAGCGTCAGGAAGGTGTCCGCGTTCATCTTGGCGGCGACGGAGCTGCCGGCCTTGGCGGCGGCCGCGGTCGTGGCGGTGGTGCCCGCGGTGGCGCTGTTGGTGATGTCGATGGTCATTCAGGCCTCCGGGTCGCGGGCGGGCAGGGCGGTGGGAGCGGCGCGGCGGCCCGCGGCGGGGGGCCGCACGGCCTTGGCCATCCGCTCGCGGGTGCGCTCGGCCCCGCGGGTGCGGCGGCCGAGGGCGCCGAGGGCCGGCACCGGTACCGGCACGGCGGGCGCCTCGCCGGCCTTCATCAGGGCGGCCTCGAGGGGATAGAGCCCGCGGATCAGCTTCAGCGCCTCGAACAGGCGGCCGCCCTCGATGAGGGCATGGGCGGCGGCGATCCCCTCGCGCAGAACCGCCTCGCCGGTCGTCGCCAGGAGGCCGTCGCGGATGCTGTCGTAGAGCGCCCGCGCCGACGCGGCCTGGGCCGGATCGATCAGCATGGTCTGGGCCGCGAAGTAGAGCTGGCGGAGCGGCGTCGTCGCGTCCTCCGCCTGCAGCACGTGGCTCTCCAGCAGGAAGGTCGCGTCGTTCAGAAGCTCGACCGCCACCTTCCGGTCGACGCGCAGCACCGCGCCGTTGATGTAGATCCGCTCCCCGGCGCGCAGAGACAGGCGCATGATGCGGCTCACCGGAGCCCGTCGCGGATCGAGGTGTTCACCTCGATCAGGGCGGCGAGGCTGCGGTCGGGCGAGCGCAGCACCTCTCCCGCCTCCCGCATGGTCCAGGCGCCGATCGACACGAGGTCGTCGCGCAGGGCCTGCGGCAGGGCGTTCTCGGGCGCCAGCAGGTCGGCGATCAGGATGTTCCACAAGTCCTGCACGAAGCCGACGGCGGCCGTCCGCTCCGCGCCGGCGAGGCCGCGGGCCTCGACGTCGTTCAGGAGGGCGAGCGCCCGATCGAAAGCGGCGCGCTCGCGCTCGCGGCCGGTCTCCGGAGCATCCTCGAGGATCTCGGAATAGGAAAAGCGGTACATCGGGCCGATGCCTCGTCCGTCTGGTGTCTCGCGCGGGGCGGGAGCGTCGCGTGATGCGGTCTCGGCTTGTCTGGCCGGACGCGACGCCTGGTCCTTGATGAGCCCAGTATTCACTGTGCCGATGGAGCATCTTCAGGCGATCTTCGCCTTTACACTCTCTGTTTTTGTCAACTAAGCTATGTATTTCAGGAGCGTCAATCCCTGAAGCTGCGCAGTGAGTGCGTAGGACATCTGGAGCTGGGTGTTCGCGGCATCCAGCCGTGTCTTGGCCTCGACCGGATCGACCGCCTCGATGCGGGAGATTTCCTTGGTCAGGAGGGCCTGTTGCGCATCGAGCCGGGTATTGGCGTCGGTGATCCGCGACTGGCTGCGGCCGAGATCGGCCTGGAGCGAGACAAGCCCGGCGCTGCCCTTGCTCAGGAGGCCCATCACCCGGTCGGAGACTGCGGCCTGGGCCTCCGCCGAGAGGCCGGAAAAGTCGATCCCCGCGACGATGGCGGCCTGGGCGAGCTGGCGGAAGGGGGCCGCGTCGGCCGTGACCGAGGTCGTGACGGTCTCGCTGAGCGAGATCCGGCTCGTGATGGGGATCGACGAGGCCTGAGACCAGGCGGAACTCCATCGCGGATCGGCGAACTGGGCCGCGACCGTCGCTTCGAGGAAGTTCGTGACCTGCGCCGACGTCAGGTTCGCCGCGCGGGAGTCGCTCGGCGGGAAGCCGAAGGCGGTCTCGAACGCCGTGAGCACGGCGGCCTTGGCGTTCGCGCCAGCCCCGTCCCGGATCGGGTCGCTGCCGGTATTGATGCCGGAGAACAGCGCCTGCCCGTTCGAGGCGGTGTTGAGCAGGCCGGTCAGCGAGGCCAGAGTGTCGTCCGCCGAGGCGGCCATCGCGGCCAGGCGCTTGTCCGCCGACAGCCCGGTCAGGGTGGCGAACTGCGCGTCGGCCGATTTCTGCATCTGTTGCAGCACGCTCTGCGTCGTGCTCAGGCGCAGGGCCGTGACGCCGTTGCCATCCTTGAGGGCGGCGATCTCCGCCGCGCTCTGGCGTAGGGAGAAGCTGCGGCTCACCTGGCTGCCGAGGGCGAGGCCGACATCGGCGTAGCGTCCCCCATTGGCGATCTCCTGGGTGGCCTTGGCGATCTCGGCCTGGAGCCGACCTACGCCGCTGCGGGGAGCGTTCCAGAGGCTGAGGCTGGAGATGTAGCTCGTGGTCATCATGGCTGGCAGGGCTCTGTCTTACGGATGGCCGCCGGAGCGCTTCACCGGATCACGTTCAGGAGGGTCTTCAGCAGGTCGTCCACCATGGTCAGGATCTTGGCCGAGGCGGTGTAGGAACGTTCGAGCTGCAGGGTCAGGGCGGTCTCGTCGTCCCCGTTGACGCCGACGGCGTTCGAGAGGGCCTCGGTGGCCCGGCTGACCAGGGTCTTCTGGTAGTCGGCGTCGCCCGAGGCGGCCTTGCGGCTCGCTTCGAGCCAGCCGGCGGAATCGGCGGCGAAGCCGGCGAGCGTCGTGGTCTCCCGCAGGGAGGGGCCGGGATCGAAGCTGCGCGTCGCGGCGAGCCCGTCCGCCAGGTCGCGCAGCCGGTCGGCGAAGCCCTCACGGTTCAATCGGTTCGACCGATAATCGGCGCCGTTCAGGCCACCGTCGCGCAGCAGCGTGACGTCACCACCGAACTGCGGATCGACCGCGACGTTGAGCGAGATGCGAGCGGCGAGCCCCGTATTCGAGCCCGGCAGGACGTTGTTCTGGCCGTTCCAGAACAGGCCGGCCCGCGGAACGGTGTAGAACGGGTCGGTCGGGCTGCGGTTGCTGGTCTCCTTGAAGGTGTCGATCACCGCCCCGGCGATCGCGTCCAGCTGGCGCTCGTAGGCGACCGCGCTCTCGTCGCGCAGGGTGGCGAGGCCGGCGAGCCGCCCGCTCGCGAGCCGCATCGGCGAGCCGGCGCCCGTGACCGGCACGCCGTCGACCGTCACGGCCGCCCCTTGCGTGCCCGCCGTGAAGGCCTGGGTCGGGGTGAACGTCACCGCGCGGGCGCCCCGGTCGAACAGGGTTACGCCGCTGTCGGTATAGATCGCCATGTCGCCGCCCGGACGCTCCGAGACGGAGATGCCGATCTCGGCGGAGAGCTGCGACAAGATGCGGTCGCGGTCGTCGAGGCCGTCGCTGACGTCCTGGCCGCTCGCCGTGCCCCGCATCACCGCCCGGTTGGCCCGGTCGAACTGCCCGAGCAGGTCGTTGATCCGTGCGACCGAGTCCGCCATGCCCCGGTCGGCCTGGGCGCGGACGTCGTGCACGGCCGCCGCCGCGCCGTTGAGGCTGGCGACGAGGTCGCGGGCGCTCTCCACCGCCGTGCGGGCGAGGGCGGTATTGTCCGGGCGGTTGGCGGCGGCCTGGAGCGCTGCGTTGAGAGCGCCGAGCCGCGCGGCCGGCGACCCCGCCTCGCTGGTATCGCCCACCGTCCGCGACAGGGTGGTGAGGCCGTCGAGGAGCGCCTGGCTCTCGGCCGCGGCCGAGTTCGCCGAGAGCGTGCGCCCGAACAGGGCCGCGTCGCTCGCGCGGGTCACGACGACCGTGGTCCCGCCCGCGCCGCTCACCAGGCTGACGACCTTGCGCGAGTAGCCAGGATCGTCCGCCCCCGCCATGTTGCGGGCCGAGGTGGCGATCTGGCTCGACGTCGCGAGGAGCGCCGAGCGAGCGGTGTTGAGCGCGAGCGAGAGGCCCATCTGTCAGTTTCCCGTGGTCGTCCGGCCGCTACCGCTTCAGGCTCATCAGGGTGTCGAGCATCTCGTTGCCGGTCGTGAACACCTTCGAGTTGGCGGTGAAGACCGATTGCGACTCGATCATCGCGGTGAGCTCGTTGCTGACGTCGACGTTCGATTGCTCGAGGGCACCGGACTTGACCGTGCCGCGACCGCCCTGGCTGGCGAACCCGACCTGGATGTCGCCGGAGGTGACGCTCGGCCGGTAGACGTTGCCCGAGCGCGGCTCGAGGTTGTCCGGGCTCGGCACCTTGGCGATCGGCAAGCGGAACGCGGCCAGGCGCGAGCCGTCGTCGAAGGTGGCATAGACGGTGCCGTCCGCGTCGAACGACGTTCCGGTCACCGCCGCCGGCGCCTTGCCGTTGGCACTGCCACTCACGCTGTAGTCGCCGGCGAGCTGGGTCAGGGCGGACAGGTCGAGCGCCATCGGCTGGCCGCCCGGGACCGTCACGTCGAGGGACTTCTCCCCCGTATAGGTTGCCGGGCTGGTGCCGTTCTGGGTGCCGGTGATGCCGCCCTGGGCATTGAACCCGACCGTGGTGGTGGCCAGCGGCGTGAGAACGTTGTTATTGCTCGGGTCGAATGGCAGCTTAGGGGTGGTGCCGGACGGTGTCGGTGTGTCGGCGGCGTCGTAGACCGAGATTGTCCAGGTGCTGCTCGTGGCCTTCGCCAGGTAGATGTCGAGGGTTCGGGCCTTGCCGACATTGTCGTAGGTCACGAGCGAGTACTTCTTCGAGTACTGGCCGGTTCCCGCCACGCCCGCGTCGACCGGGAGCTTGCCCGACAGGGTGCCGGTCGTGGTCGGCGTCGCCCGGCTGTTGATCGAGGCAAGACTGACCGGCACCAGGTCGGCGACGCTGTTGAGCGTCGGGCTGGGCTCGCCTTTCAACAGGCTGTAGCCCATCAGGGTCATGCCGGCGGCGTTGGTGAAGGTGTTGGTGCTGGCGTCGATCTTGAAGTTGCCGGCGCGGGTCAGGAAGGGAGCCCCGGACGGGTCGTTGACCACGAAGAAGCCGTTGCCGTCGATCGCGAGGTCGGATTTGGAGGTGGTGGCGTTGATGGTGCCGCCCTCCATCACCGAGCGCCGCACCGTCGTCTCGACCGAGCCCGAATTGTAGTTTCCGCCTGCGGTATCGGCGATCAGCAGCGAGGAGAACTCCGCCGAGCTGCGCTTGTAGCCCGTGGTCCCCGAGTTCTGGATGTTCTCCGCCACCGTCGAGATGCGGTTCGATTGGGCGTTCATGCCCGAGACACCGGTGCGGAGCACGCCGATGAGACTCATTGCGGGACCTCGTTCGTCAGGATGCTTCTGTGGAGGCGCAGGCGGAACGCGGCTTGCGCGGGCATGGCTCGGGTCGGAATAGACCCGCTGAGGCTTGCGCGGAGCTTGGAACGGCCGGCAGGGGCGGGGAGCGGCGACATCATCGCGCCTCAGCCCCGCAGGCTCTGGGCGAGTTCCAGGAACGCGTCCCGGCTCGGCGGCTGGGTCGGGTCCTGGCGCAGGGCGTCGTAGATCCGCGGCACCAGGCCGATCGCCTGGTCGAGCTCGGCATCGGTCCCGGCCCGGTAGCCGCCCATCAGGCGCAGGTCCCGGGTCTCCTCGAACCGGGCCATCATCGCCCGGAGCTTGCGGATCAGGTCGCGCTGCTCGGGCGTCCAGACCTCGGTGGCGAGCCGCGAGATCGAGCCGAGGAGGTCGACCGCCGGGTAGCGGCCCTGCTCGGCGATGGCCCGGTCGAGGACGACGTGGCCGTCGAGAGTGCCGCGGATGCTGTCGGCGACCGGGTCGTTGTGGTCGTCGCCGTCGACGAGCACCGAGAACACCCCCGTGATGGTGCCGCGCCCCTCCAGACCCGGGCCCGCCCGTTCGAGCAGGCGCGGCAGGTCGGAGAAGACGCTCGGCGGGTAGCCGCGGGCCACCGCCGGCTCGCCCGCCGCCAGCGCCACGTCCCGGGCGGCGTGGGCGTAGCGGGTCACCGAATCGACGATCAGGAGCACCGATTCGCCGCGATCGCGAAACGCCTCGGCCACCGCAAGTGCCACCTTCGGCGCCTGGCGGCGCATCATCGGGCTCTCGTCGCCGGTCGAGACCACCACCACGGCGCGGGCGCGGCTCGGCGCCAGCGGGCCTTCCAGGAATTCGCGCACCTCGCGCCCGCGCTCGCCTACCAGGGCGACGACGACGCTGTCGAACCCCTCCGCGCCCGCCAGCATGGCGAGGAGGGTCGACTTGCCGACGCCGGAGCCGGCGAAGATGCCGATGCGCTGGCCGGCGCAGAGCGGGGTGAAGAGGTCGAGGGCGCGGACGCCGGTGCGCAAGGGCGCCCGCACCCGGGCGCGGCCCAAAGCCGCCGGCGGGTCGGCATCGAGGGGAACGGCCTGCGGGCCGGGGCTCAAGGGGCCTGAACCGTCCACCGGGCGCCCGAGGGCGTCGATCACCCGGCCCTTCCAGCTCGGATCCGGCCGCAGCTCCGCCGGTCCGAGGCGGTGGGCGACCGTGCCGATCCCGGCCTCGATCCGGCTCTCATAGGCCTTGAGGGTCGCGCCCTCGGCATCGACCCGGACGATCTCGCCGACCTGCACCCGCCCGCCGCCGGAGAAGGCCATCCGGTCGCCCAGGCGCACGAAGGGCGCGACGCCGCCGATCCGGCAGGCGCTGGCGGTCACCTCGCGGATCGGACCGCCGATCCGCACCAGGGCCCCGTCCTGCCGGGCCGCCGCCATCGCCTCGGCGAGGCGCGCGATCGGATCCGCCGCCATGCGTCAGCTGCCCTGCGGCGAAAGCGTCTTCACGGCGCTCTGGAGCGAGGATTCGGCTTCCGCCGTCGCGGTCGCGGCGCTCTCGAAGGCGCGCTGGATGGTGATGAGCTTCGTCATCTCCATGATCGGGTTGACGTTCGAGCCCTCGACATAGCCCTGCACCATGCCGATGCGCGTGAAGTCCTGCACCGGCCGAACCGGCAGGCTGGAGGTCACGGCATTGCCCGGGGCCCGGGTGAGCGTTCCCTTGTTGTCGAGGACGAACAGGCCGAGCGATCCGACCTGGTTGGAGTTCTGATAGACGCTGCCGTCGCGCCCGATCGTGGGCGGTCCGGCTTGCGGGTCGAGGAGGAGCGGCGAGCCGCCGGGATCGAGCACCGGCTGCCCGGTGAGGGTGCGCAGCTGCCCGCTGGCGTCCATCGTCAGGCGGCCGTCGCGGGTATAGGCCGGGCCGGACGGCCCGCCGACGCCCAGCCAGGCGTCGCCCTGCACCGCGACGTCGAGGGGCGAATCGGTCTTGGTGATCGGGCCGGAGGCCCGCGAGAGGTAGGTGTCGCCCGAGTCCACGAAGGCCACCGCCCCCTTGGTCGCCTGGGCGAGCAGGGACGAGAACTTGGTCTCCTCGGCGCGGAAGCCCGCGGTCGCCATGTTGGCGACGTTGTTGGCGGTGGTGGTCAGGCGCTTGTCGAGGGCGACCTGGGCCGACAGGTTGACGTAGAGGCTGTTCTGCATCGCCGCCTCACGCCCCGCCGACGCCGAACAGCGCCAGGATCGGATCGCTGGCGGTGTTGTTCTGCACGTCCCAGATCGCCGCGAAGCGCCGGGCGAAGGCCTCGACCTTGGCCGGGTCCTGGAAGCTCGCGAAATCGACCTTGCTGGAGATGAGGGCCGCGCGCGCGGCCAGGGCGGTGCTGCTCGTGGCGCTGCTCGTCGCCGGCAGGCCGATCACCGTGTTGACGACCTGGGTCAGGGCCGGGTCGCTCAGGATGTCGTAGCCGCTGCTGAGCGTCGGCGCCTTGCGGGCGAAGTAGAGGGCGAGGCGCACCCCGGTATCCTCGGCGCCGGCATCCGCCTCGAGGGTCTGGCGCAGATAGGCGTCGACCACCGCCTGGGCGTTGGCGTCGGGAGGGATCTCCGTGCCGTTGCCGATGTCGACGGCGGTCTGGCCGGGACCGGACAGGGCGGCGTTGGCCACCGCCAGGGTGCGGACCTTGCCGCCCGACAGATAGGCATGGTCGGCGCTCAGGCCCTCGCCGCCCGCCTCGCCGTCGAGGCCGTAATCGATGTAGCCGGTGGACTGGAAGAAGAGGGCTCCGGTGGCGCCGACGCCGACCTGCACCTTGCCGACCAGCCCGTCATTGCCGGAGGCGTTGATCTGGTTGTTGATCGCCTTGCCGATCTCGAGCTGTGTCACCTTGGCGAGGTCCTCGACCTTGCCGGCCAGCGTCGCCCGGTTGAGGACGATGGTCACGCTCTTCGTGTTGCCCGCCTCGATCTGGGACGAGATCGTGAAGCGTGCCTCGTTGGTGCCGGAGAAGTCGTAGGAGGTGGCGAGCGCCCCCGGGAGGGAGAACTGGGCGCTGCCTGCCGGCACGAGAGACCCGCCGGCGACCACCACCGCATCGGTGCCGGCCGCGCTGGCGCCCCGCGAGAAGTCGAAGGCCCGCGCGAAGGCGACGTAGCGGTCGTCGGCCAGGCGGTTGGCGAAGGCCGTGGGCGAGGCCGTGCCCTCGGTCAGGACCTTGCGCATGAACGCCTTGGCGTAGCCCATGTCCTCGAGGCCGAAGGCCTTGACCGCGTAATTGTAGAGCCGCCGGTCGGCCATGAAGTCGTCGATCGACTTCACCTTGCCGATATTGGCCTGGTAATAGGTGGTTTCGCGGGCAACGATCGGCTCGGCGCCCTTCCGCTGCAGCGAAGTCGCGAGGTTCCGCGACAGGAGCATGTAGCTCGTCAGGGTGCTCGTCACGGATTCAGATCTCCGGCCCGTCGGCCCGATGGGTCGGGGCGGCATGCCGCAGCGGCGCGAGGCCCCGATGAGGCTTCCGCTCTAGGCGGCCACGCTTGCTCGGGGCTTGCAGCGGCTTGCTCGGGGCTTGCAGCGGCTTGCTCGGGGCTTGCAGCGGCTTGCTCGGGGCTTGCAGCGGCTTGCTCGGGGCTTGCAGGCGCGCGCTCACAGCGGGGTTGGCCCGATGATGGTCTCCGTGGTGATGACGATCCACCCGGCGCCGGTGCTGCGGATCGACAGCACCCGGCCGGCCCCCGGCAGGATCGAGCCGACGCTGATCTGGTGCAGGCCGTCGCGCCCCTCGACCCAGGCTTGCCCGGCCGAAGCGCGCCGCAGGGCGAAGCCCGCGGGTGGTGGGGTCATGCGCGCCGGCGGTGCCTCGACCTGGGGTCCCGCCGGGGTGGCCGGAGCGGGCGAGGCCTCCGGCAGCGAGCCGGTGACCAGGGGATCGAGATCGGCCTCGGGCGCACGCGCATCCGCCACGGACCGCTTCCAGGCGAAGGGCCCGGTCGAGGCCGGCAGCAGCGCCCGCACGTCGTAGGGCCGGGTCGGTTGGGACAGCGTATAGCCGGCAAAGCCCGTGACGGTGAGCGCCACCAGGATGGCGGCCCCGAACACGCCTCGCTCGGCCGCCGCCTCGCGGGCCCGGCGGCGGGCGATGAGTCCCGCGACCGGGCTCTGCGGGAGCGGGGACGAGCGCTTGGGTGTGGCCGGGGCTGAGGGCATGGCCGATCGATCAAGGAGTTGATGGCTAATGAGAGATGAAGGGATATGCTTGACGTTTGGTTAATGCGGCCGCCGGTACCCGGGCCGGGTTTCCGTCGCGTCCGGAAACCCGTAAGCGTCGCCGTGCGGGCGAGTGGCCCGGTGCGGGGCGCGCATGAGCGATAGGCGGGAGACCGACGGCGTCGATGGCGGTGAAACGGGGCTGACTCCCCGTGCGGGCCGCCGCCGCCGCGTGATCCAGCAGGGACGGATCGTCCTCGGCCCCGACCGCTCCGTGGCCTGCGAAGTCATGGACCTTTCGGCCGCGGGCGCGCGCCTGCGCGTTCCGGCCCGCATCGACTTGCCGGAGGCTTTCCCGCTGGCGGTCGCCGCCGACGACCTGCGCACCGTCGCGGTGCGCCTGCGCTGGCGGCGTGGGGAGTTCGCCGGGGTGACGTTCGAGGGGGCGGGGCTCTATGTCGGGTGACGGTGGGGGCGATGCCGTTGATCGACCCAGAGCCGCCTGCGCCCGGCATTCGACGGGCCGGACGTCCGGAGCCCGAACGGGACTTGGATGGCACGCCGATGGCCCCGTCCGCTGAGGGTCTCGTCGCGTCGCAGGTCATGCCGGCGATCCGTATCATACGAGTTCCGATCGAGCGCTTCAGGCGATCCCGCGGGATCGCCGTCACGATGCGGACAGCGTCCGTCCAGGACGGGAGGGCACGAGACGAGCCGGTCTTCACCCGAGGCGATCCATCGCCATCCGGGCACAGCAGACCGACGAACCATTGATCCCTGTCGATCCCGTCGCAGCGACCCGGCTGGGACGAGCGCCGCCGCGACGCGGTCAAAGAGATGCCGGAAGAATCTTGGAAGCTGCACAGTTTTGCAAGCTGCGCAGACGATCGGAACAACTTCCCATCAAAACAACGTCTTCAGATCCCCCTTCAGGATCTTGCCGTTCGCGTTGCGCGGCAGGATCTCGTCGTGGAGCAGGATGCGCACCGGCACCTTGAAGGCGGCGAGCCGGGCGGCCACGAAGGCGCGCAACTCCTCCTCGCTGGCCTCGGCGCCACGGGCGATCGCCACAACGGCGGCGGGCTCCTCGCCGAGGGTCGGGTGCGGGATGCCGACGACCGCGGCATCGACCACCGACGGGTGATCGTAGAGGACGCCCTCGACCTCGGCGCAGTAGATGTTCTCGCCGCCGCGGATCAGCATGTCCTTGGCCCGGTCGACGATGGTGATGAAGCCCTCCGGGTCGATCCGCGCCAGATCGCCGGTGCGCAGCCAGCCATCGCGAAACACCGCCGCGTCGGCATCGGGCCGGTTCCAGTAGCCGGCGATCACGATCGGACCCTTGACCCACAACTCCCCGACCTCGCCGGGCGGCAGCGGCTTCTCCTCCGGATCCATCACCTTCGCATCGCAGACCGGCAGGGCCGGGCCGCAGCTGTCGGGGCGGTGGACGTAATCCTCGCCCTGGTGGTGGGTGAAGGTGGCGGTGGTCTCGGTCATGCCCCAGCCGGTCGCGGGTTGCGCGTTCGGGAAGGCGGCGCGCAGGCGCCGCACCAGGTCGGCCGGCGCCGGGGCGCCGCCATAGCTGATGGTCTCCAGGGAGGAGAGGTCGTGGGTGCCGGCCGCCATCCCGTCGAGGAGTTGGAACGCGATCGTCGGCACGCCGCCGGCGCTGGTGCAGCGCTCGCGCTCGATCAGCGCCAGGGCGCGGGCGAGGTCCCAGCGGCGCATCATCACCAGGCGCCCCCCGCGATGGAGGTTCGGCACCAGGGTGGCGAAGCAGCCGGTGACGTGGAACAGCGGGATCGAGAGCAGGCCCACCTTCTGCGGCGCGGACGGGTCGGGCACCGGCACCGGCTCGCCCCGGCGCAGGAAGGCCCGGGCGGCGGAGAACGGATGAGCCATCACCCCGCTGGCGCCGGCGCGGTGGGTGCCGATCGCCCCCTTCGAGCGGCCGGTGGTGCCCGAGGTGTAGAACAGGGTGGCGACGTCGTCCGGACCGATCGCGATGGCGGGGATGCGCCCCTCCGGCAGCCCGCCCCAATCCGCGACCGGGCCGATGATGTCGGTCAGGCTCTCGGTGCCGGGGGCGGCCTCGGCGCGGGCGATCAGCACGCGTGTGAGAGCCGGATAGCCGCTGCGCCGGTCGGCGATGCGCGCCCAGCGCTCCTCGTCGACGATGGCGACGGAGGCGCCGGAATCGGTGAAGCCGTGGTCGAGCTCCGGGCCGGTCCACCAGGCGTTGAGCGGCGTCGCGACCGCGCCGGCCAGCAAAGCGGCGAAGAACGCCACCGGCCATTCCGGCAGGTTGCGCATCGCGATCGCCACCCGGTCTCCGGGCCGGACGCCGCCACGGATCAGGTTCCCGGCCAGCGCCAGGGTGGCGCGGCTGAACGCCTCGAAGCTCGCCCGTTCGTCCTCGTAGACCAGGAAGGTCTTCTCGCCGTGCGCCCGGCCGGCGACGAAGATGTCGCGCAGGGTGAGCGGCGCGTTGGCCCAGATCCGCGTCGGTACGCCGCGGATCGGAACTTCGGCCATCGCGAAGGGCGATCCCGGCGCGGTCAGGCGCGCGGTCGCCTCGGCGAGAGACAGCGCAGGCCAGGACGGAACGGCGGAGGATGGGACGGAGGCGGTCGGCGTCGCGGCGGACGGCTCGGTCATCGGCGGGCTCGCGGCTGGGTGACTCTCGGCTAGCGGATGGGAGGGAAGGCGGTCAGGTGATGGTCTGGCCGCCGTCGATCACGATGCTCTGGCCGGTCATGAAGGCGCCGGCCGGGCTCGCCAGGAACACCGCGGCGCCGGCGATCTCGTCGGGCTGGCCGATGCGGGCAAGCGGCGTGCGGGCCGTGTAGGCGGCGCGGGATTTCGGGTCCTCCCACAGGGCGCGGGCGAAGTCGGTCTGGATCAGGCCGGGCGCGATGCAGTTGACGCGCACGTTGTGCGGACCGAGCTCGACCGCGAGGTTGCGGGCGAGCTGGAAATCCGCGGCCTTGGAGACGTTGTAGGCGCCGATCACCCCCGAGCCCTTGAGCCCGCCGACCGAGGAGACCAGGATGATCGCGCCGTCCTTCCGGGCGATCATCCCCGGCGCGCAGAACCCGATCAGCCAGTGGCTGGCGATGACGTTGTTGTCGAGGATCTTGCGGAACTGGTCGTCCGAGATGCCGCTCATCGGCCCGTAATAGGGGTTCGAGGCGGCGTTGCAGACGACCGTGTCGATGCGGCCGAAGCGGTCCTCGGTGCCCTTCGCCAGGCGCTCCAGGTCCGCCTTCGACGAGATGCTGGCCGGGATCACATGCGCCCGCTCCGCGCCGTGGCGGGCGTTGATCGCTTCGGCGACGGGCGCGCAGGCCTCCGCCTTGCGCGAGGAAATCACCACTTTGGCGCCGTGCTCGGCCAGGCGCTCGGCAATGGCCCGGCCGATGCCGCGGGACGAGCCGGTGACGATGGCGACGCGGCCTGTGAGATCGAAGAGCGGCGTCTGCATGGGGCGTCCTCCCTGTCGGCGCTGCCAAAACAGGCCTTGCTTTTGGGCCGACCTTAGCCCTGAATGGCGATTAAGCAAGCCGCCTTTTCGAAAACGCGGCCGTGACGAGGGCCGGACGAGGGGATTGCCTCTCGCTCCGCTCTGGGTTTCCGGGGTCTTGCGACTCCATACCCAATCCTCGATAATGCGGCAAAACCCGTCCCCGGGAGCGGTGGGCGAGGCATCGGAGGAAACCACGACATGCGGGAAGCCGTCATCGTCGCCACCGCGCGCACCCCCATCGGCAAGGCCTATCGGGGCGCGTTCAACGACACGCAGGCCCAGGCGCTCGGCGGCCACGCCATCGCGCATGCCGTGCAACGCGCCGGCATCGACCCGGCCGAGATCGGCGACGTGGTGATGGGCGCCGCCCTCCAGCAGGGCTCGACCGGCAGCAACATCGCCCGCCAGGCGGCCCTGCGTGCCGGCCTGCCCGAGTCCGTCGCCGGCATGAGCCTCGACCGGCAATGCGCGTCGGGCCTGATGGCGATCGCGACGGCGGCGAAGGAGATCATCACCGACGGGCTCGACGTCGCGGTCGGCGGCGGCCTCGAATCGATCTCGCTCGTCCAGAACGACAAGATCAACCGCTTCCGGGCTCAGGATCCGTGGCTCGTCGAGCACGTGCCGGCGATCTACATGACGATGATCGAGACCGCCGAGAACGTGGCGGAGCGGTACGGCATCAGCCGCGAGGCGCAGGATGCCTACGCCCTGCGCTCGCAGCAGAGAACTGCGAAGGCGCAAGCCGAGAACCTCTTCGCCGACGAGATCGTGCCGATGACCGCCCGCATGGCCGTCATCGACAAGGCGACCGGCGCGGTCTCGCACAAGGAGGTCACGCTCGCGCAGGACGAGGGCAACCGGCCCCAGACCAGGCTCGAGGACCTTCAGGGCCTCAAGCCCGTGTTCAAGGACGGCCAGCGGATCGAGGAAGGCCGGTTCATCACCGCCGGCAACGCGAGCCAGCTCTCGGACGGGGCGGCGGCTGTGGTGCTGATGGAGGCGCGCGAGGCCGAGCGTCGCGGATTGAAGCCCCTCGGCGCCTATCGCGGCATGGCCGTGGCCGGCTGCAACCCGGACGAGATGGGTATCGGCCCGGTCTTCGCGGTGCCCAAGCTCCTCAAGCAGCATGGGCTGAAGGTCGAGGACATCGACCTGTGGGAGCTGAACGAGGCCTTCGCCAGCCAGGTGCTCTATTGCCGCGACCGGCTCGGCATCCCGGACGAGCGCCTCAACGTCAATGGCGGCGCGATCTCGATCGGCCACCCCTACGGCATGTCGGGCGCGCGCATGACCGGGCACATCCTGCTGGAAGGCCGTCGCCGCGGCGCCAAGTACGGCGTGGTGACGATGTGCGTCGGCGGCGGCATGGGCGCCGCGGGCCTGTTCGAGATCTACTGATCCTGCCACATTCCGGCTCGTGACGGCGCCCGGCAAGAGGTGCCCGGAGGAGACCGGCAGAGGGATTTTTGGGGATATGGCGCAAGAGTCTAACGCCCAAGGTATGCCGACCAACGACAACGTGGTCGCGACGGCCCGCGAGGGCGCGGTCGCCGTGCTGACGCTGCAATCCGGCCCGGTGAACGCGCTGGGTTCGGCGCTCCGCCAGGGCATCCTGGCGGCGGTCGAGGCTGCGGAGGCCGATCCCGCCGTCACGGCGATCGTGCTGATCGGCGGCGGCCGGATGTTCTCGGCCGGGGCCGACATCACGGAGTTCGGCAAGCCGCAGACCGGCATCAGCCTGCCCGACCTCCTCAACCGCATCGAGGCATCGGCGAAGCCCGTCGTCGCGGCGATCCACGGCAACGCCCTGGGCGGCGGGCTCGAGACCGCGCTCGCCTGCCACTACCGGGTGGCTGTCCCCTCGGCCAAGGTCGGCTTGCCGGAGGTGAAGCTCGGCATCCTGCCCGGTGCCGGCGGCACCCAGCGCCTGCCGCGGGTGGTCGGCCCGCGCAAGGCGCTCGAGGTGATCGTCGGCGGCTCGCCGATCGGCGCCAAGGCGGCCGCCGGGATGGGGCTGGTCGACGAGCTGGCGCCCGAGGATTCGCTGCGCGCCCACGCCGTCGCCTTCGCCGAGCGGGTGGTGACGGAAGGTCGGCCGCTCCTGAAGATCCGCGACCGCGACGACAAAATCGCGGAAGGCCGCGAGAATCCGGGCCTGTTCGCCGCGTTCCGCGAGGAGAATGCGCGCAAGACCCGCGGCTTCGAGGCGCCGGAAGCCTGCATCGCCTGCATCGAGGCCGCCTGCCGGCTGCCCTTCGACGAAGGGCTCGCCTTCGAGCGCGCGGAATTTCAAAAACTCGTTTCCGGCACCCAGTCGGCGGCACAGCGCTACGTGTTCTTCGCCGAGCGCCAGACCGCCAAGATCCCGGACGTGCCCGAGGACACGCCCGCCC
>NZ_LABZ01000072.1 GCF_001043955.1 Methylobacterium tarhaniae
GCCTACCTGAAGACGCTGTGCCGGCGGGTGAGGGCGGGGGGGTGACCGCCCCCTCCCTGTTGTACTTACCGGTCGTACTTGATGTAGGCGAAGCGCGGGTCCGTCGGCGTGCCCTCCAGCGCGCCGCCCTCCGGCCCCGGCTGCCAGCCGACCACCTCCTCGATCTTCTTCGCCAGGGCGAAATCCTTCTCGGTCAGGCCCTTGGCCGAGTGGGTGGTGAGCCGCACCTCGACCCAGGCGTAGGAGGCGGTGAGGTCCGGGTGGTGCCAGGCCGCCTCGGCGAGGTGCCCGACGGTGTTGATCACCATCAGTGTGCCCTTCCAGCTGTTCGTCCGGTAGGTGCGGGTGATCCAGCCGTCGGCCTCTTTCCAGGCCGGCAGGTCGGCGAGGCGCGCGGCGATCACGTCGGGGTCGAGAACCTGGTCTTTCGGCATGTCGTCATCGTCCTGACGAGAGTACAAGTGACCGCGGCGGCGGGCCCGCCCAGGGTGCGGCCTCGCGCCCCCGCGCGCAAGCGGTGGACGCCGCCGCCTGCGCCGCCTACCTCACCGGGGAAAGGCCGGCGACACGGCCGGGACAGGAGGAGGGGGCCCATGCTCTCACGGCGCGGATTGATGGCGGCGGCCGGGCTGTGGCCGCTCGCCCTCCGTGGGGCCGCGGCCCAGGCGGTGTCCGCACAACCCGCCTCCCTCAAGGTCGGCCTGCTGCCCTTCGGCACCGTCTCGTGGGAGGCCGCCGTCATCAAGGCGGAGGGGATCGACGCGGCCGAGGGCCTGTCCCTCGACGGCGTGCGCCTCGCCGGGAGCGACGCCGCCCGCATCGCCTTCCAGGGCGGCCAGGTCGACACCATCGTGTCCGACCTGCTCTGGGCCGCGCGCCTGCGGGCCGAGGGGCGGGCGGTGAAGTTCCTGCCCTATTCCTCCACCGAGGGCGCCCTGATGGTGCCGGGCAATAGTTCCCTGACCAGCATCGCCGACCTCGCGGGCAAGCGCCTCGGGGTGGCGGGGGGGCCGCTCGACAAGAACTGGCTGCTCCTGCGGGCCCGCGCCCGCGAGAAGGACGGGCTCGACCTCGAGCGCGTGGCGCAACCCGTCTTCGGCGCGCCGCCGCTGCTGATGCGCAAGCTCGAATCGGGCGAGCTCGACGCCGCCCTCCTGTACTGGACCTTCTGCGCCCGGCTCGAGGCGCGGGGCTTCCGCCGCCTGATCGGCGCCGACGGCATCGCCGAGGCCTTCGGGGTCGAAGGGCCGATCGCGCTCCTCGGCTACGTCTTCGACGAGGCCCTGCTGCAGCGCCAGCCCCACACCGTCGCGGGCTTCGCCCGCGCCTCGGCCAGAGCCAAGCAGGCGCTCGCCGCCGGCGAGGCGGCCTGGGCGCCGGTGCGCCCGCTGATGGCGGCGGAGGACGAGGCGACCTTCGCCACCCTCAAGCGCGCCTTCCTGGAGGGCATCCCGCGCCGGAAGGCGGCGGCCGAGCGGGCCGATGCCGAGCGCCTCTACGCGGTGCTGGCGCGGCTCGGCGGCGAGCGCCTGGTCGGCGCGGCCACCACCCTGCCGGAGGGGCTGTACTGGGATGGCGGGCCGAATGGCTGAGCGGCTCCCGATTACCTGATGGCCCTCCTCGCCCGCCTCGGATCGCTCGTCCTGCTGCTCGCCTGCTGGTGGCTGGCGAGCCGCGTCACCGATCCCCGCACCCTGCCGTCACCGGAGGCGGTGGCGGCCTTCGTGGTGCGGGAGGCCGCCTCCGGCGACCTGTTGCGCAACATCGGCATCACGCTGTGGCGGGTCGTCGCCTCGTTCTGCCTCGCCATGGCGACGGGGGCGGTGCTCGGCATCGCGCTGGGCCGCTCGCGGACCGCCGACCGGCTCCTCGACACGCCGCTCCTGGTGCTGCTCAACACCCCGGCGCTGATCGTCACCGTGCTCGCCTATATCTGGCTCGGCCTGACCGAGACCGCGGCGATCCTGGCCGTCGCCCTCAACAAGATGCCGAACGTCGCGGTGATCCTGCGCGAGGGCGCCCGCGGGCTCGATCCCGGCCTGGAGGAGATGGCCCAGGCCTTCCGGTACGACCGCCGCACCTGGATCCGCCACGTGCTCCTGCCCCAGCTCGAACCCTTCGCGGTGGCGGCGGCGCGCTCCGGCGTCTCGCTCGCCTGGAAGATCGTGCTGGTGGTCGAGCTGCTCGGCCGGCCGAACGGCGTCGGCTACGCCATCTCGTACTATTTCCAGCTCTTCGACGTCGCGGCCCTGATCGGCTACAGCCTCGTGTTCAGCGCCGTGATGCTGGCGGTCGACGCCCTGCTGCTCCAGCCCCTCGACGCCCATGCCCGCCGCTGGCGATAAGATGCATTCTGCCGGCGCCGATCCCGCTGTCGCGAGGACCGCCACGATCCTCACCCTGACGGTCCACCGCAAGGTCTATCGCCGGGCCGGGTCCGAGCCGGTCGAGGCGGTGCGCGACCTCGCCGTCACGGTCCGGGCGGGCGAGACCCTGTGCCTGATCGGCCCGTCGGGGGCCGGCAAGACCACGACCCTGCGCATCCTGCTCGGCCTCGACCGCGACTTCGAGGGCGCGCTGACCACCCGCCCGGACCTGCGCATCGGCATGGTGTTCCAGGAGCCCCGGCTCCTGCCCTGGCGGACCGTCGAGGAGAACGTGCGCCTGTCCCTGCCGCGGGGCGAGCGCGGGCAGCCCCTGGAGGCTTTGTTCGAGGAACTGGGTCTCGGCCCCTGGCGCGGGCACTATCCGCGGGCGCTGTCGCTCGGCATGGCCCGCCGGGTCGCGCTCGCTCGCGCCCTTGCCCTGGCGCCTAGCCTCCTCGTCCTCGACGAGCCCTTCGTCTCCCTCGACGACGCGGCGGCTTCGTCCTTGCGCGCTGCGGTGTTCGGCAGCGCGGCCTCCCGCGGCGCGGCGGTGCTGATGGTGACCCACAACGTGCCGGAGGCCCTGGCGGTGGCCGACCGGCTGCTGCTCCTCTCCGGCCGGCCGGCGAGCCTGGTGGCGGAGGTGCCGATCCGGACGAAGCGGGCGGAGCGCGGCCGGGACTGGACCGAGGCGATGCGGCGGGACCTCGCGGCACAGTATCCCGGAACGGTCGCGGAGGGGTGATCCCGCGCGGCACGGCGCCGTCACCGCGCAGCGGGGCCGGGGGTTGCGCCGGGAACGCTCCCCGGGCGCCGGGCCGGCTGCTACAGCGGGAGAAATCAAAGATTCGAGGAAACCGCCCGTGCCGACCCAAGCGATGCCCGCCGACGGGCTCGATTCCGCCGCCGCCTGGCGCCGCCTCGCCGTCTCCGTGCTGCTGACCACCATCGGAGGCGTCGGCATGTGGTCGGTGGTGGTGGTGCTGCCCGCCGTGCAGGCGGAGTTCGGCGCCGCCCGGGGTGCTGCCGCCTTGCCCTACACCCTCACGATGGTCGGCTTCGCCTTCGGCGGCGTGCTGATGGGGCGGCTCGCCGACCGCTTCGGCATCCTGGCGCCGCTGGTGCTCGGCGGCATCTGCCTCTTCCTCGGCTACGGCGCCACCGCGCTCTCGACCAGCCTGTGGCAGTTCGCCCTCGCGCACGGAATCCTGATCGGGCTGCTCGGCTCGTCGGCCGCCTTCGGGCCGCTGATGGCCGACATCTCGCTCTGGTTCGTGCGCCGGCGCGGCATCGCGGTCTCGGTCTGCGCCGCGGGCAACTACCTCGCCGGCACGATATGGCCGCCGCTGGTCCAGCACGCGGTGTCGGCCTATGGCTGGCGCGCCACGCAAGGAGGCATCGGACTGTTCTGCCTCGCCACCATGCTGCCGCTCGCGCTCCTGATGCGCCGGCGCCCGCCGGTCGCCGCGGTGGAGCGGGGCGGGGCCGCGGGTGCGGGCGGCACGCTCGGCCTGCCGCCGACCATGCTCCAGGGCCTGCTCGTGGTCGCGGGCCTCGCCTGCTGCGTCGCCATGTCGATGCCGCAGGTCCACATCGTCGCCTATTGCGGCGACCTCGGCTACGGGGTCGCCCGCGGCGCCGAGATGCTGTCGCTGATGCTCGGCTTCGGCATCGTCAGCCGGGTCGCCTCCGGCTTCCTCGCCGACCGGATCGGCGGGTTGCCGACGCTCCTCGTCGGCTCGGTGCTCCAGGGCGTGGCGCTCCTCCTCTACCTCGCCTTCGACGGGCTGACCTCGCTCTACGTGATCTCGGCCCTGTTCGGCCTGTTCCAGGGCGGCATCGTGCCGGCCTACGCGATCATCGTGCGCGAGCTGTTCCCCGCCAACGAGGCCGGGGGTCGGGTCGGGGTGGTTCTCATGTCGACCCTGTTCGGCATGGCGCTCGGCGGCTGGCTCTCCGGCGTGATCTTCGACCTCAGCGGTTCCTACGCGGCGGCCTTCGCCAACGGGATCGGCTGGAACCTGCTCAACGTCGCCATCTCCCTGTGGCTGGTCCAGCGCCAAGCCGGGCAGGGGCGGGCGCTGCCGGCCTGACGCCCGCGAGGTCGGGACAGGAACCAATCGAGCGCAGACGAGCCGGGCCTCGACTGCGCGACACTGCGGCAGGAACCCGGCGGGGTGTCGGCCGTTTGAAGTACGTCTCAGTCCATCCGTGAGATCGCATCGATCGACGACTGGGTCGATACGGCTGCCCGGCCATGCCGCGCGCGGTGCGCAATGTCACCGCGGCGTCGCAGCCGCGTGTTTACCGTTTTCGCAACGGACACGCTTCGGCGACGCAACTCTTCGAGCGCTGGCGACTTATCCATGGCAAGAGATCCATGGCATGAGAGAGCGGTCCCGAGCCACGTCGTCGGATCATGCCGCTCGGCCTTCAATCGATGGGAATACCGACCATGCGTGCGCGTCCCTGCGCCCGACTGCCCCTGCTCGCCCGCTTGGCGGTCTTCCTGGCCGCCCTGGCCACGGCCGGCGCCCCGCTCTGCGCGGGTGCCGCGCCCGCGGTCGACAAGGCGCCGAAGGCCGGAGCCGGCACCGCCCGCGACGTCGCCGCCACCGCGAGCGTCACCGCACCCGCCGCGGAGGCCGACGATGCCCAATGCTCGACCTCCCGCAAGAAGCTGTTCGTCGACGGCGAGGGCTGGATCGTCCGGCGGGTGACGACCTGCCGGTGACCACACCGGACCGACCGGTGTTCGGGGCCCGTCTCGGTGAGGCGGGCCTTTGTCGTTGGGCTCACGAGATCGTTCCTCGATAGAGCATTGTCCGACGAAGCGGATACCGGCTCGTCGCAGAAAATGCATCAAAATCAAAGACCTAGAGAGCCTCGCGATTGCAACGCGATCGTGAGGTGCTCCAGTTCCCCGCGGCCTTTCCTTCATTCCACCCTCGACCTCTTCCTGGGAGCCTGTTTGGGCGGTTGCGCCGATCGATCCGGCACACACGTCGACATCCCTCGACGTCAGCCCGGGCTCCGCCGCGCGGCACCGGGCTGAGGTCGAGGGATTCAAGTCGGTCGGCGAACTCAAGCAAGCTCTCGAGATGACATCCAGGATGGAGGCAGCGTCGGCCCGAACGGAAAGGGCGCCCGCAGCCTCAGGCCGCGGGCGCCCCTCTCGTCACGCCATCCTCATCTCAGTGCGCGGTGTCCCGCTCGTCGAAGATGTCCCGGTCCTTGGTCTCGGGCACCAGCAGCAGGCCGAGCACGAAGGTCATCAGCGCGATGACGATCGGGTACCAGAGGCCGTAATAGATGTCGCCGGTCTGGGCCACCATCGCGAAGGCGGTGGCGGGGAGCAGGCCGCCGAACCAGCCGTTGCCGATATGGTAGGGCAGGGACATCGAGGTGTAGCGGATCCGGGTCGGAAAGAGCTCGACCAGGGCCGCGGCGATCGGGCCGTAGACCATCGTGACGAAGAGCACGAGGACGAACAGGAGCCCGATCACGCCCGCCACCTGCGGCCGGAAGATGTCGAACGGGTTCGACATCTTGACCACCTGGGCGTCACCGGCCTTCGGGTAGCCCGCTGCCTGGAGCGCGGCGGTGGCGGCCTTGTTGAACTCCGCCGCCGGGGCGCCCGCCGCGAACGGGACCTCGGTGCCGTTGATCCGCACGACCGTCGGCTGGCCGGCCGGCCCGGCCTCGGTGTTGTAGCGCACCGAGGACTTGGCGAGGTAGTCGCGGGCGAGGTCGCACGGCGCCGAGAACACCCGCGTGCCGACGGGGTTGAACAGGCTGCCGCACTGGGCCGGATCGGCCACCACGGTCACCTTGACGTTCTCGATCGCCTTCTCGAGGGCGGGGTTGGCGAGCGTGGTGATCTGCTTGAACACCGGGAAGAAGCTCAGCGCCGCGATCAGGCAGCCGGCCAGGATGATCGGCTTGCGGCCGATCTTGTCCGAGAGCCAGCCGAACACCACGAAGAAGCCGGTGCCGAGGAGCAGCGCCCAGGCGATCAGGAGGTTGGCGGTGTAGCCGTCGACCTTCAAGATCGATTGCAGGAAGAACAGGGCGTAGAACTGGCCGGTATACCAGACCACGCCCTGGCCGGCGACGAGGCCCAGCAGCGCGATCAAGGCGATCTTGGCGTTGCGCCACTGGCCGAAAGCCTCGGTGAGGGGTGCCTTCGAGGTCTTGCCCTCCTCCTTCATGCGCTGGAAGGCGGGCGACTCGTTGAGCTGCAGCCGGATCCAGAGCGAGATGCCGAGCAGCAGCACCGAGACCAGGAACGGGATGCGCCAGCCCCACTCGGCGAAGGCGGCCTCGCCGGTGATGGTCCGCACCGTCAGGATCACGATCAGCGACAGGAACAGGCCGAGCGTCGCCGTGGTCTGGATCCAGCTGGTGTAGAAGCCGCGCCGGCCCTGCGGCGCGTGCTCGGCGACGTAGGTGGCCGCCCCGCCATACTCGCCGCCCAGCGCCAGGCCTTGCGCGAGGCGCAAGATGATCAGGATGATCGGCGCCGCGATGCCGATCTGCGCGGCGTTGGGCAGGATGCCGACGATGAAGGTCGACAGGCCCATCAGCAGGATGGTGACCAGGAAGGTGTATTTGCGCCCGACGATGTCGCCGACGCGCCCGAAGACCAGGGCCCCGAACGGCCGCACCAGGAAGCCCGCCGCGAAGGCGAGCAGCGCGAAGATGTCCCGGGTCGCCGGCGGATAGGACGAGAAGAACTGCGCGCCGATGATGCCGGCGAGCGAGCCGTAGAGGTAGAAGTCGTACCACTCGAACACGGTACCGAGGGAGGAGGCCAGGATGACCTTTCTCTCCTCCCGCGTCATCGGGCGCGCGGCATCGCCGGCTTTCCCGAGGGCGGCTGAGCTTGCCATGGGGTGTGTCCTCCTTTGAGGGCGTTTCCGTCGAGAACGGCACGCGTCGCCCGCGCGAATCTTCGCCGCGTCGGGATCGTCGCGTTTCAGGTGAACCGGGTGGCGGCGCCTTGACGCCGGGCGGCGGGATGGAAACCGCCCGCTCGCACGTGATCTGCCGCCGACACGAATCGTTAAGCCAGCCATGCCCTCGGGCCCATCCGACAATTCGTCGTGAGACTTAGGTCGTGAGACTTCCGTCGGGGGGTCCAACCCCGGACAGACCTGCGGAGGACGGGATCACCATGGATGGAGATCCGGGCAAGCGGGCTCGCCGCCGCTCCGCTCGCGCATGACCCAAGGGACCGGCACGATCGTCGCAGAATTTGCGCAAAAACCCAAGATCAGAAGATGACGACATTAACTCTTTGAACACGTAAATATCGGAAACAGTAATACACAATACACTAAATTGACACCTGCCCACGAGATGGCCGTGCGGCCATCGCGGAAGATCTACGCCGATGAAATCGAAGGCGACAGAACTACCGATCTCGATATCGTCAATCACATCTCTCCCTCGACGAGCACGGAGCTGTATCCCGACGCATGAAAACAGGCCCATGGTCGAGAGATACGATATCGCTATGCCGGGGAACGCCTCGATCACGCGATGAGCGACAGTACAGGGATCGCCATATCGGACGGCGAACCTGGAAACGGCGGGCGGGACGACGGCGCAGGCCGTGACGAAGTCCATGATGGCGGCACGACATCGTCGCCTTGTCGCACCATGACAGCGAGCGGACCGACTTCTTGCCCGCAACGATAAGACAACGATCAATCCAAACCCATCGATCACGCCGAGGAAAAGCCAAATCCCTCGCAGCGACGAGAGTCGAGACACATGACCAGCCTGCTCACCAACAACGCTGCGATGACGGCGCTGACGACGCTCAAGAGCATCGGACGCCAGCTCGATGCCACGAGCAATCGGGTCGCCACGGGCCAGCGTGTCTCCGCCGCGTCCGACAATGCCGCCTACTGGTCCATCGCGACCGCGATGCGCACCGACAACGCCTCGCTCTCGGCGGTCAAGGATTCGCTCGGTCTCGGCGCCTCGTCCGTCGACATCGCCTATAACGGCCTCACCTCGGTGCTCGGCGATCTGACGAACCTGCGGGCCAAGCTGCAGACGGCGCTGACCCCGGGCGTCGACCGCTCCAAGGTGCAAGTCGAGATCGATGCGCTCCAGGACAAGATGAGGGCGACGGCCCAAGCCTCGAGCGCGTCGGGCCAGAACTGGCTCTCGGTCAATTCGGCCGATTCGTCCCGCTACCGCTCGACCCAGACCTTCACGGTCGGCTTCTCGCGCAGCGCCTCGGGCGGGATCACCCCGAGCCAGGCGTCGATCCCCGTCTCCGACATCGCCCTCTACGATGCCGGAACCTCGATGCGCGAGATCCCGGCGACGCCGGCCCGGGTCACGGCCGGCTCCGCCTTGACGGGCACCACGGATTTCAGCGGTCCCAACGCGGTCCGCTTCAGCGTGAGCCTCGACGGCTCGGCGGCGCGCGACGTCGTGCTGAACCGGACGATGCTGGCCTCGGCCGTGCCGGACCTCGCCCGCGTCACCGCGCAGGACCTGACCCGGGCCATCGCCAACCAGATCGCGGCCGATCCCGTCCTCGCCGGCGGCGTCCGGGTCGGCCTCGACGACGGGGGCCGGCTGTATTTCGAGACCACCGGGACGGGAGCAGCCCGCAGCCTCGTGGTCGATCGGGTGGGCGGCGGTGGCGCCGGTCCCAACCTGGTCGCCAATGCGGGATTCGAGAGCGGCATGGCGGATTGGTCGTCGACGGGCGACACGTCCTATGCTGGTACCGGGACCGGCTATGCTCACAATGGCTCATCTTCCTATATTTCGGGAACGAGTGGTGGGACGAACCATTTGAGCCAGACCATCGCGACCGTCGCCGGACAGAGCTATCAAATCGAATTCTGGCTTTATGGCAGTTACAGTACACCCAACAGCTTCATGGCCAAATGGGACGGAGCCACCCAGATCGCGATCGGCAATGTATCAAACTACCCCTATACACGCCAAATATTCACGGCCGTCGCAACGGGATCGAGCACAACCATCATGTTCGATTTTCAACAACCATTTGGATTTTGGGCCATCGACGACGTCTCGGTCACAGCCGCCATGCCTGCCGTTACACTGGGCTTCGGCAGCGGCGGCAATGCGCATGCGGCCGGCTACGGATCGCCGGCCCATACGGCCGCGTCCCGCGGCATCCTCGACACGCTCGACGGCAATACCGGTGCCACGATCGGGACGCTCGACATCACCGGACAAGACGAATCCGCCATCAAGGCTATGATCCAGCAGGTCGATCTCGCCATCGGCCGGGTCACGGATGCCGGCACGAAGCTCGGATCGAGCAAGACGCTGATCGATGGCCACAGGACGTTCGTCGATGCCTTGATGAAGGCGAACGATCGCACGATCGGCATCCTGGTGGACGCGGATCTCGACGAGGAATCGGCCAAGCTGAAGGCCTTGCAGACCCAGCAGCAACTGGCGATGCAGAGCCTGAGCATCGCCAACGCGGCGAGCCAGACCCTGATCTCGCTCTTCCGCTGAATGATCCGCTGGATGAAGCGCCGCGTCACACCGGCGGCACCGCCCGTCATCGGCCTTGATCGGTCCCGGCCTCCGCACTCTGCCACGGCTGGCGCGGCTCTCCCACGGGAACGAGGATGTCCCCCCGGCATTGATCCTGCCGATGCCGGGAGCCGGGAAGACACATCATGCGTCGCGACCTGATCGTCCTCACCCTCGCCGCCACCCTGGTGGGTGCCGGCGCCGAGGCGCAGCCGTTGCGCGGCCCCGGAGCCCCGGCCGGGCGTCTCCAGTTCGCGCCGGTACAGGGCGGCCGCGCCGCGATCTACGACATCCGCGGCCGGCACGGCCGGGGCGGGGTGGTCCACGGGCGGCGGTTCGCCGCCTCTGGCGGCACCACCTTCGCGGGTCCCCTCGGGGTCTACGGCGCGAACGGCGTGCTCGAGCCCGGCCTCGTCGCCGAGCCCTACTTCAAGCTGCCGCGGCCGAGCGAGCTGGTGCCCTCCGCCTGGGGCGAGGGCACCTACGGCATCCCGACCGTCGCCGGCATCCCGCCCCAGCCGAAGGCCGATCCGGTCCTCTACGTCATCAACGGCGGCGAGCGCTCGGTCGGCGGCGCCCGGGTGGTCTCGGTTCAGGCGCCGCGGAGGTGAAAGAAGGGCCGCCGGGATAGGACACATGTCGTAGTGATCGGCAGAATACCGCGGCGCTAGGACGCAGGAACCGGTATGGCGCCTGTGGGTACTGTCGCGGGCGCTCGCCTGCCGGGTCGCGATTTGTTATGCCGTGCCGGTGATGCCGATCTCGCACCCCGCTCCGAGCCCGCAGAGCCGGATCCCCGCTCGCATCGGGCGGCCGGGCTCTTCCGCGAACCAATGAGGCTGCGCGCCGACATCCCCACCGCAGCCGCCATGCCCGCCTCGGACGAGGCCGCCGCCCTGCGCCGGGAGGTGGCGGAGCTGCGCCGGGCGCTCGCCGAGCGCGACGCCTTCCTGGCCGGCGTGGCGCACGAATTACGCAACCCGATGACCCCGATCCTCGGCCAGGTCGAGCGCCTGCTCGGCGCCGCCGAGCGCGAGGCGCCGGAGAGCCGGGTGGCGCAGGGGCTGGCGCAGCTGCGCTGGCTCGTCGAGCGCTACGTCCGCCGGGCCACGACCCTCCTCGACGTCTCCCGGGTGCAGGCCGGGCAGCTCGCGCTGCTGGCCTCCCCGGTGCCCCTCGCCGAGGTGGTGGAGGAGGTGGTGGCCTCCTTGAGCCCGATGGCGGCCCATGTCGGCAGCGCGATCGCGGTGTCCGTGCCAGACGACCTGGTGCTCTCCTGCGAGCGCCTCGCCCTCGACCAGATCCTCGACAACCTCGTCACCAACGCGATCAAGTATGGCGACGGCAGCGCGATCACGGTCTCGGCCGTCCGGGAGGCCGGGGCGGCGCGGATCCGGGTGAGCGACCGCGGCATCGGCATTCCGGAGGCCGACCAGGCCCGCATCTTCGAGCGGTTCGAGCGGGCGGTGGGCGCTTCCGACGGCGCACCGGCCGGCTTCGGGGTCGGCCTGTGGCTGGTGCGCCGCCTCGCCGAGGCGATGGGCGGCGGCGTCGCGCTCGACAGCCGCCCTGGCGAAGGCGCGACCTTCACGGTAACGCTTCCGCTCCACGCGTGATCGGCCGACGCGTCGACGGTCGCAGCAGCCGGGCGCACGGCGGAAGCGTGCGGCAAGAGAGTGCGGCGAGAGAAGACAGAATGACGGGGGCAGGACCCAGCATGGGACAGGCCGGTGCCTACGGGAAGCTGGAGCGGGTCCCGACGGGAATCGCCGGCCTCGACGACATCCTCGGCGGCGGGCTGTTCCGCGGCGGCGTCTACATCGTCCAGGGCACGCCGGGCTCGGGGAAAACCATCTTCGGCAACCAGGCCTGCTACACGCATGCGGGCGCCTCGCCGGAGCACCGGGCGCTCTACGTCACGCTGCTCGCCGAGAGCCATGCGCGGATGCTCGGCCACATCGCGCCGCTCGGCTTCTTCGCGGCCGGCCTGATCCCCGACCGGATCACGTATCTCAGCGCCTTCCGCACCCTCCAGGACGAGGGGCTGGCCGGGCTCCTGACCCTGCTGCGCCGGGAGACCGCCCTCCGCGAGGCGAGCCTGCTCGTCCTCGACGGCCTGGTGGCGGCGGAGGAGACCGCCGCCTCGACCCTCGAGTTCAAGACCTTCATCCACGAATTGCAGACCCAGGCGGCGGCGACCGGCGCCACCGCGCTGCTCCTCACCAGCGCCTCCGCCGGGGCCGACCTGGTGGCGGCCGAGCACACGATGGTGGACGGCCTCATCGCCCTGTCGAGCCGGCTCACCGGCTGGCGGGCGGAGCGCGAGCTGGAGGTGCGCAAGTTCCGCGGCAGCGGCTTCCTGCGCGGGCGCCACAGTTTCCGCATCACCGATGACGGGGTCCGGGTGTTTCCGCGCATCGAGGCGTCCCTGCGGCTGCCGAGCCGGCGCGACCACGTCGAGGGGGCACCGCTCACCACCGGGTCGCCGGCCCTCGACGCGATGCTGGGCGGCGGCCTGCCGCACCACTCCACCACCCTCGTCGGCGGTCCCTCCGGCATCGGCAAGACCACGCTCGGCCTGCAGTTCCTCGGCGCCGACCCGGAAGCACCCGGCCTGCTCTGCGGCTTCTACGAGAGCGAGGCGGCGATCCGCGCCAAGGCCCGGGCGCTCGACCTGCCCGTCGCCGGCCTGATCGAGGACGGCCGGGTCGGGGTGATGTGGCAGCCCGCCACCGAGGGGCTGATCGACGAGATCTGCACCGATCTGCTGGGGACGATCCGGAACCGGGGGGCCCGGCGCGTGTTCATCGACGGTCTGGACGCGATGTGTCGGATCGCAGGGGATCAGGACCGGATCGTCCGCATCTTCGCCGCCCTCACGGCCGAGCTGAGGGCATTGGGCGTGACGGCGATGTACACCCGAGAAACCGACCTGCGCGGCACTTTCCTCGATGCCCCCTCCGGCGCCCCCTCCCTGCGGCAGACCTCCAGCGTCGCCGAGAACGTGGTCCTGATGCGCTCCTGCGCCCAGCGCTCCAGCGTCCACCGCCTGATTGCCGTCGCCAAGGCCCGGGACGCCCGGATCGATCCCCGGATGCGCGTCTTCGACATCCGGCCGGGCGGCCTGGCGATCGACGACGGCTCCGAGCGGGCCGAGGCGATCCTGGCCGACCGGGACGCCGCAGGGCCCGGCGGGGAGTAGGCCCGTGGCGACGGTGCTCATCGTGGACGACGAGTTCGGCATCGCCGAGTTGCTGGACGCCGTCCTCTCCGACGACGGCCACAAGGTGGTCACCGCCGCCAACGGCCGGCAGGGCCTCGCCCGCGTCGCCGCCTCCCGGCCCGACCTGATCTTCCTCGACTTCATGATGCCGGTGATGGACGGGCCCGCGATGCTGGCCGCCCTCGTGGCCGACCCGGAGACCTGCGGCATCCCGGTCGTGCTGATGAGCTCGATGCCCGAGGAGACCGTGCGGGAGCGCGCCTCCGGCCACGCCGCCTTCCTGCGCAAGCCGTTCCGGCTCAAGCAGGTGCGCGACCTCGTCGAGGGGCTGCTGGCGGGCCGCGGCGGAGATAATTGACCGAGTCAACTAATTCGGCGATCCTGCCTGCTGCGAAACGGGAGGCGGGCCGATGACGCGCGACGACGACGTGGACGGGGCGATGGTCGCGGCGGTGCGGGCCTTCGGCCGGTTCTACACCCGGCAGATCGGCCTCCTCGAGGAGGGGCTGCACCGCAGCGCCTTCTCGCTCACCGAGGCGCGGGTGCTCTACGAGCTCGCCCATCGCGATCGCCTGACCGCCTCGGTCCTCGGCCAGGATCTCGGCCTCGATGCGGGCTATCTCAGCCGCCTGCTCAAGCGCTTCGAGGACCAGGGCCTCCTGACCCGCCGGACCGCCGCGGGCGACGGGCGACGCCAGGTCCTGGCCCTGACGCCCGAGGGGCAGGCCGCCTTCGCGCCGCTCGACGCGGCCTCGCGGGCGGAAGTCGGGGCGCTGCTCGCGCGGCTGCCGGCCGCCGACCGGGCGGCCCTCGTCGGCGCGATGGCGCGGGTGCGCCGCCTGCTCGGCGATCCGTCGGAGGGTCTGGCCGAGGCGGGACTCACCCTGCGCGACCTGCGCCCCGGCGATCTCGGCTGGATCGCCCACCGCCAGGGCCTGCTCTACGCCACCGAATACGGCTTCGACCTCCGCTTCGAGGCCCTGGTGGCGGAGATCCTGGCCGGGTTCGTGCGCGACTTCGATCCGGCGCGGGCCGGAGCCTGGATCGCCGCGCAGGGGGGCGAGGTGATGGGCAGCGTCTTCCTGGCGCCCGCCGAAGCGGGCGCAAAGCCCGCCGAAGCGGGCGCAATGCCCGCCGGAGCGGGCGCGGAGCGCGCCTCCGGCACGGTCGGGAAGCTGCGCCTGCTCTACGTCGAGCCCGCCGCCCGGGGGCAGGGACTCGGCCGGCGCCTCACCGCGGCCTGCATCGCCGGCGCCCGCGAGCGCGGCTACCGGCAGCTGACGCTCTGGACCAACGACGTGCTCACGGCCGCCCGGCGGATCTACGCCGAGGCGGGCTTCCGCCTGGTCGAAAGCGCGCCGCACCGCTCGTTCGGGCAGGACCTGGTGGGGGAGACCTGGGTGCTGGACCTGTGAGAAACGGCCCTCACACCTTCTCCAGCGCCATTTCCAGGAAGCCCAGCGCGTCCTCGACGGCGCAGCGCCGGACCTCGGAGCGGCCGAGATCGCCGTAGCGGCGCTCGATGTGCCGAGTCGCGCGGCCGGCGGCGACGAGTCCGAAATGGACGAGGCCCACGGGCTTGACCGGCGTGGCGCCGCCGGGACCCGCGATGCCCGTGATGGCCAGCGCCACGTCGGCGCGGGAATGGGCGAGCGCCCCTTCGGCCATCGCCCGGGCCACCGGCTCGCTCACCGCGCCGTGGGCCGAGATCAGGTTGAAGTCGACGCCGAGGATCTCCGCCTTGGCCTCGTTGGAATAGGTGACGAAGCCGCGCTCCACCACCAGCGAGGAGCCCGCCACCTCGGTGAGCAGGGCGGCGACGAGGCCGCCGGTGCAGGATTCGGCGGTGACGAGGCGGGCCTGGCGCTCGCGGTAGGCGGCGATCAGCACGCTCGCCCGGGTGACGAGGGCAGCATCGAACATTACGGGCGCGCCTCCGCGGGAAGCCGCACGGTGGCGGCGGCCTGGGCGGCCAGGCCCTCGGACCGGCCGACGAAGCCGAGCTTCTCCGACGTCGTCGCCTTGATCGACACCGCCGAGAGCGGCACGCCGGCGATCTCGGCGATCCGGGTCCGGATCGCCTCGCGATGGGCGCCGATCCGGGGCGCCTCGGCCAGCACCGTGATGTCGAGGTGATCGATCACCCCGCCGCGCTCGGCCACGCGCCGCACCGCATCGGCCAGGAACTGGTCGGAGGAGGCGCCGCGCCAGCGCGGATCGCTCGGCGGGAAGTGGACGCCGATATCGCCGTCGGCGAGGGCGCCCAGGATCGCGTCGGTCAGGGCATGCAGCACCACGTCGCCATCCGAATGGGCGAGCACGCCGCGATCGGACGGGATGCGCACGCCGCCGAGCCACACATGGTCGCCCTCCGTGAAGGCGTGCACGTCGAAGCCGGTTCCGAGGCGGGTCAGAAGGGTCATGGAAGCATCCTGGGCAGCGGGGCCGGTCCCCGGCGAGAAGGCACGGTCCGCCTCGACGAGGTCGGCGGCCTGGGTGATCTTGCGGTTGCGGAGATCGCCGGGGAAGACCGCCACCGGCAGGCCGGCCCATTCGGCGAGCGCCCCGTCGTCGGTGAAGCCGTCGAGCCCCTCCGCCGCGGCCCGCCCGTGCGCCTCGTGCAGGATGCGGAAGCGGAACGCCTGAGGGGTCTGCACCGCGCGCAGGGATTCCCGCGCCGGGGTCGCGCGCACCCGCCCGTCCGGCTCGACCACCTTGATCGTGTCGCTCACCGGCACGCCCGGCACGGCGGCGCCGTGGGCCTGCGCCGCCGCGATCGCCCGGTCGATCAGGCCCGCATCGACGAAGGGGCGGGCGGCGTCGTGCACCAGGACCAGGTCGGGGGCGCCCTCCCGGGCCAGAGCCGCGAGCCCGGCCCGGACGGAGGCCTGCCGCGTGGCGCCGCCTTCGGTCGGCCGGGCGAGCTTGGCCTGCACCGCCAGAGGAAGGTCGTCCAGGCACTCGTCGTAGAAGGCGACGGCGTCGGGCGCGATCACCACCTGGATCCGCGTGACGCCCGGATGGGCGGCGAGGGCCGCCAGGGTCCGGGTCAGGACCGCCTGGCCGCCGACGCGTCGATATTGCTTGGGCGTGTCGCCGCCGACGCGGATGCCGCGCCCCGCGGCGACGACCACCGCGGCGATCTGGGGAAGGGTCAAAGAGGTCGCTCCCGGGATTGCCCGCTCCTTAGCCGGGGCGGTCCGGCGAGGCAAATGCACCAGGGGAAGGGGAGTGCCGCGTGGGAAGGGGGCAGGGCGGCCCGGCGACCTCCGCCCCGTGCGGCCCCGCCCGGCGCCGCCTCTCGCACTGCAACAAAGATCCCAGCTCCGGCTTCCATTCCCAGACCGCCCCCCGCTATCCTGGCCCAGGACGGCCCGGCCCGGTGCGGAACGCCACCGCACGAAGTCCACCGCACGCGCATCCGTCCACCGCGCGCGCCTCCGCCGACGCCGTTCGGGCGCCCGCTGCGGGCAGGGGCCCAACCAGCTGACAATTCGCGGGCAATTCGGGGATCGAAGCCCGAACGCGCTTGCGTATGACCGGGTTTTGGCTATTTGCTGTGCACAATGACGACTGACCATTATTTGAGCGCCGGGGCGCCGGGGGCCGGGCCGGCAGCGCTGCCAAGAGGATTCCTGTCCGCAGGGGCGCTGCTCGCTCGCGGGGCGCTGCTCGCGCCCCTTTCGGGCGTCACCGACCTGCATATGCGCCGCATCGCCCGCCGGCTCGGCGCCACCGCGACCGTCTCCGAGATGGTGGCGGCGGAAGATTTCGCCCGCGGCACCGAGGAGGCTCGCTTACGGGCGGAAGGCGAGGGCGTGCTGCCCCACGTGGTGCAGCTCGCGGGCTGCGACCCGCACTGGATGGCCGAAGGCGCGCGGCTGGCCGAGGCGAACGGCGCCGACGTGATCGACGTCAACATGGGCTGCCCGGCGAAGGCCGTGACCGGCGGGCAGGCCGGCTCGGCCCTGATGCGCGACCTCGACCATGCCGAGCGCCTGCTCGCGGCGGTGCGGGGCGCGGTGGCGGTGCCGGTCACCGTCAAGATGCGGCTCGGCTGGGACGATGCCACCCGCAATGCCCCCGACCTCGCCAGGCGCGCCGAGCGGCTCGGCTACGCCGCCGTCACGGTGCACGGCCGCACCCGGCAGCAATTCTATACCGGCCGCGCCGACTGGGCGGCGATCCGCGCGGTCGCGCAAGCCGTCGCGATCCCGGTCGTGGCCAATGGCGACATAGCTGGCCTCGACGATGCCCGGGCCTGCCTCGCGGCCTCCGGCGCCGACGCCGTGATGATCGGCCGGGCGGCGGTCGGGCGGCCCTGGCTCGTCGCCGCGGTGGCGGCGGGCCTCAGCAACGAGACGGTCGCGGAGCCGGATGCCGCGGCAAAGGCCGACCTCGCCGCCGAGCATTACGAGGGGCTGCTGGCGCTCTACGGTGCCCGGATGGGCGTGCGCCACGCCCGCAAGCACCTCGCGGCCTATGCCGACCATGCCGGCGGGCTCGACCGCGACGAGCGGACCCGGCTCGTCACCACCACCGACCCGGACGAGGCCGCGCGGCTCCTGCGGCGCGCCTTCGAGACCCCGGCCGCCCGGTCTGCAGGGCAGGCCGCACGGCCTGAAACTCAGGCCGCATGAGGATGAGCGATGCGCCAGCCCCCCCTGCCGCCCGCACCCGGAAGGCGTCGTTCATGAGCGACCCGACGAGCGAGATGATCATCAACGCCCTGCCGCTGCCCGTCCTGACGATCGGCCCGGACGAGCGGATCCTCCAGGTCAACATGGCGGCGGAGCACTTCTTCGACTATTCGCGCCGGATGATGCAGCGCCAGCGCCTGCGCGACATCATCCCGTTCTCCTCGCCGATCATCGCCCTGGTGAACGAGGTGCGGCGGCGGCGCGCCAGCGTCAGCGAGTACCGGGTGGAACTCGCCTCGCCCCGCAGCGGCATCGAGCGCAGCGTCGACGTGTTCGCGACCCATCTCGACGACGACCTCGTGGTGCTGATGCTCCAGGAGCGCACCATCGCCGACAAGATGAACCGCCAGCTCACCCACCGGGGTGCGGCCCGCTCGATGGTGGCGCTCGGCGCGATGCTGGCCCACGAGATCAAGAACCCGCTCGCCGGCATCCGCGGCGCGGCCCAGCTCCTCGAGCAGTCCGGCACCGAGGACGACCGCCTCCTGACCCGGCTGATCTGCGACGAATCCGACCGCATCGTGCGGATCGTCGAGCGGATGGAGCTGTTCGGCGACGAGCGCCCGGTCGAGCGCGGCCCGGTCAACGTCCACGGCGTCCTCGACCAGGTGAAGCGCTCGGCCCAGTCGGGCTTTGCCCGCCACATCCGCTTCGTCGAGAACTACGACCCCTCGCTGCCGCCGGTGCTCGGCAACCGCGACCAGCTGATCCAGGTCATCCTGAACCTCGTCAAGAACGCCGCCGAGGCGATCGGCGCCGACGCGGTCGACGGCGAGATCATCCTGTCGACCGCCTTCCGCACGGGCCTGCGCCTCCAGGTGCCGGGCTCGCGCGAGCGGGTCAGCCTGCCGATCGAGGTGGCGGTGCGCGACAACGGCCCGGGCGTCTCGGCCGAGCTCCTGCCGGACCTGTTCGATCCCTTCGTCACCACCAAGGCGCAGGGGTCGGGCCTCGGCCTGGCGCTCGTCGCCAAGATCGTCGGCGACCATGGCGGCATCGTCGAGTGCGATCCCGCCCCCCGCCGCACCACCTTCCGCGTCCTCCTGCCGATGTCGCATGCCCGCGACGGGCGCGAATCCTCCGCCGAGACCGAGTGAGCGCCATGCCGAACGGACACATCATCGTTGCGGACGACGACGCCGCCATCCGCACCGTGCTCAACCAGGCCCTGTCGCGCGCCGGCTACGAGGTCCGCTCGACCGGCAACGCCGCCACCCTGTGGCGCTGGGTGGCGCAGGGCGAGGGCGACCTCGTCATCACCGACGTGGTGATGCCGGACGAGAACGCCTTCGACCTCCTGCCGCGGATCAAGCGGGTGCGGCCGGACCTGCCGATCATCGTGATGAGCGCGCAGAACACCTTCATGACGGCGATCCGGGCGTCGGAGCGCGGCGCCTACGAGTATCTCCCGAAGCCCTTCGACCTGAAGGAGCTGACCGCGATCGTCGGCCGCGCCCTGTCGCGCCCGCGCGGCAACGCGGCCCCGGGGGCAGCGCCCGAGAACGAGGACATCCCCCTCGTCGGCCGCTCGCCGGCGATGCAGGAGATCTACCGCTCGCTCGCGCGCCTCATGCCGACCGACCTGACGGTGATGATCACCGGCGAATCCGGCACCGGCAAGGAGCTGGTCGCCCGCGCGCTGCACGATTACGGCCGCCGCCGCTCGGGGCCGTTCGTCCCGGTCAACATGGCGGCGATCCCCCGCGACCTGATCGAATCCGAGCTGTTCGGCCACGAGAAGGGCGCCTTCACCGGCGCCACCGCGCGCTCGGCCGGCCGCTTCGAGCAGGCCGAGGGCGGCACGCTGTTCCTCGACGAGATCGGCGACATGCCGATGGAGGCCCAGACCCGCCTCCTGCGCGTGCTCCAGCAGGGCGAGTACACCACCGTCGGCGGCCGCGTGCCGATCAAGACCAATGTCCGCATCATCGCGGCGACCAACAAGGACCTGCGGGTCTCGATCCAGCAGGGCATCTTCCGCGAGGACCTGTTCTTCCGCCTCAACGTGGTGCCTTTGCGCCTGCCGGCCCTGCGCGAGCGCTCCGAGGACGTGCCGGACCTGGTGCGCCACTTCTTCGTGCTGGTCGAGCGCGAGGGCCTGACGCGCAAGCAGCTCGACGGCGACGCCATGGAGAAGCTCAAGCGCTACCGCTGGCCCGGCAACGTGCGCGAGCTCGAGAACCTGGTCCGGCGCCTCGCGGCGCTCTATCCCCAGGAGACGATCACCGGCCCGGTGATCGAGGCCGAGCTCGACACCCTGCCGCTCGCCGCACCCGCGCAAGGCGGGACGGCGCGCAAGGGGAACGGGGAATCCGAGGGGCTGTCGGCGGCGGTGGAGCGGCACCTGTCGGAGTATTTCTCCAATTACCGGGACACGCTGCCGCCGCCCGGACTCTACCACCGCGTGTTGCGCGAGATCGAGGGACCGCTGATCGGCGCGGCCCTGGCGGCGACCCGCGGCAACCAGATTCGCGCCGCCGAGCTGCTCGGCGTGAACCGCAACACCCTGCGCAAGAAGGTCCGGGACCTCGACCTCCAGGTCTTCCGCACCCCGCGCTGAGGCGCCGGCAGGGCCGGACCCGTGGACAACCGGCCCGGCGCAGCGCGGCATTCGGACGCATCCGTAGACAGCCACCTTCGCGCAGGCGCGTCATGCGGGATAATTCGGCAAGGCCGGGCCGGAGACGGGCCGGCCTGGTCCGTTTTTGGGCTGCCACGCGCTGCTGCCGCGCGACGCGGCATCGCGTCGGCGCCAGCGCTCAAGCTCGGCCCCGGATCGTACTTCCGCTGCGCTCGCCGTAATCCTTCAGCACACGCGAAGGATCTACCGCCACAATCTCGCACGGAACACAATCACAAGGGATGCCTCTTCGATCCCCATGATGATATCCATCTTGAGAATACGAATTCCCTCTACGCGGATTGACGACAAGGACTAGAGTACCGGAGCAACGGCGCGATTTCGGTCGATCAGGCAGCATCGCAACGGCCACCGGAGGCATGCCTGGATTGGACGTCTGCGCGCCGATAGGCTGAGGCGAAACGTATTGGTTCGCGACTTTTATAAATTATTAAGAGGTAGCCGGATCGGCCCGCCGGGCTCCGCGGGACGGCCCGATCCGCTGGCGGCCGCCCGGTCGCGGCGCTCCGGACAAACCCGTAAAGCACTGACAAAAAATCACATTTCCAGACTCCCGACGAATTCCCGGGGCCGCCCGTCCCCGCCCGGGCAGCGGCGGCCGTCGCTCACGTCCCGACGCAAGCGGCAATCGGCATGACCCTGCGGAACCAAATGCCACTAAAGCAGATCCAACTCTTATGTTGATCGAGACACCTTGCGGTTGACGGAGACTGGCGTAACATCCATGACCTCGGACGGGGGCCCGCACTTCTCGAGGACCGCAATGAGTTCAGCTGACCACGTCGAAACACCTCAGATGATCGGCCTCGTGTCCGATATTGTGTCGGCCTACGTGTCGAACAACAGCGTGCCGGTGGGCGAGCTGTCGAGCCTGATCCGCAGCGTCCACGAGGCGGTGGCCCGGCTCGGCTCGGCCGCGCCGGCCGAGCCCGGGCGGCTGACCCCGCCGGTGCCGATCAAGAAGACCGTGACGCCCGACTACCTGATCAGCCTGGAGGACGGGCGCCGGTACCGGACGCTCAAGCGCCACTTGGCGGGACGTGGGCTCACCCCCGAACAGTACCGCCAGAAGTGGGGCCTGCCGCCGGACTATCCCATGGTCGCCGCCAACTACGCCGCCCAGCGCTCCGAGCTGGCCAAGAGCATCGGCCTCGGCCAGAAGCCGGTGGTTCGCCGCCCGCGCTCGAACCAGGCCGCCTGAGAGGCTTCGCCGCGGGGTTCTCCCGGGCCGGGCGGCCTGACCGCCGCCGGCCCCGATTGCCGCCGCATCGGCATCCGTATTAATTTCGCCACACTGTAGTGGCCTTGCACCACGGATGCTGTTCACACGTCGCCCCCGGGCTCCAGCGCCCCCCTCCGGCGCGCCCGGCCACACCGCCAGGCCGGCCGCGCCCGGGCTGGTTCAAGACGCCGCGCCGCGGGGTCCGGGCTGGTTCGGTGCCCTCGCGGTCATCGTCGCCCTGGCGCTGGCGCTCGCCACCTTCCTGATCCTGGTCGGCGCCACCGCGATCGCGCCGACCCACACGGTGGTGGTGGCTTTGCTGCTCAGCAACGTCGCCCTGGTGCTGCTGCTCGTCGTGGTGATCGCCTGGGAGGCGCGGGTCTTCCTGCGCGCCCGGCAGACCAACGCCGCCGCCGCCCGGCTCCATACCCGCATCGTCGGGCTGTTCAGCCTGATCGCCACCCTGCCGACGGTGCTGCTCGCCGTGGTGGCGTCGATCACCCTGGAACGGGGCCTCTCGCCCTGGTTCTCCGACCGGATGCGCAACGTCGTGCTGATGTCGGTCGACGTGGCCGACGCCTACCTGACCAACCAGTGCCAGAGCCTCGCCCGCGAGGCCCGCATCCTCTCCGACGACCTCACCCGGGCGCGGCCCGCCTTCGACGTCGAGCGGGCCTGGTTCGAGAACTTCCTCACGGCGCGGGCCGCCTCGCTCGGCCTGCCGATCGCCCGGATCATGCGCTCGCCGACCGAGACCGTGGCGCGGGCCAATATCGACATCCTCAAGGACCCGCCGCTGCCCTCCGCCAGCGACTTCGAGGAGGCGTCGAAATCCGCCGACGCCACCTGCCTGCTGCCGCGGGAGGGGCGGGTCTTCGGCACGCTGATGAAGCTGCCGGCCTATGACGACGCCTTCCTGTTGGTCGAGCGCGAGGTGACGCGGCTCGCGGTCGAGTTCCCGGGCGTGTCGCGGGCCGCCGCGACCGAATTCCTGACCATCGATGCCGGGCGGCGCAGCGTGCAGATCGCCTTCGCGACGATGTTCGCGCTGATCGCCCTGATCGCGCTCCTCTCGGCGGTGTGGTTCGGGCTCAATTTCGCCAACCGCTTCGTGGCGCCGATCCGCCGGCTGATCAACGCCGCCGACCAGGTCGCGTCCGGCAACTACTACGCCCAGGTCCCGTTCCGGAAGACGGAGGGCGACCTGCAGCACCTGGGCGAGAGCTTCAACAAGATGACCCAGGAGCTGAGCCGCCAGCGCACCACCCTGATCGAGCAGAGCGAGCAGATCGACAGCCGCCGCCGCTTCACCGAGGCGGTGCTGGCCGGGGTGCCGGCCGGAATCATCGGCGTCGACGGGCGCGGGGTCATCACCATCGCCAACCCGTCCGCCGAGCGGATGCTCGGGCGCTCCGCCGCCGACCTCGTCGGCGAGCCCCTGGAGGCGGTGATGCCCGAGCTCGGCGGCCTGCCGGGGGATACCCGCACCCGCCCGACCCAGCAGCAGATCCAGATCGCCCGCAACGGCCGCGAGCGCACCATCGACGTGCGCACCACGAGCGAGCAGTCGCAGGACGGCGACCGGGGCTACGTCGTCACCCTCGACGACATCACCGACCTGGTGACGGCGCAGCGCACCTCGGCCTGGGCCGACGTCGCCCGCCGCATCGCCCACGAGATCAAGAACCCGCTGACCCCGATCCAGCTCTCGGCCGAGCGCATCCGCCGCAAGTACGGGAAAGTCATCATCACCGACAAGGAGGTCTTCGAGCAGTGCGTCGCCACGATCGTGCGCCAGGTCGACGACATCAAGCGGATGGTGGACGAGTTCTCGTCCTTCGCGCGGATGCCCAAGCCGGCGATCGCCCGCAACGACCTGACCGAGATCGTCAAGCAGAACCTGTTCATGATGCGGGTGGCGCATCCCGACGTGACCTTCACGCTCGAGGAGGGCGCGGCCCGGGTGAGCGCCGCCTTCGACACCCGGCTCCTGTCGCAGGCGATCACCAACATCCTCAAGAACGCCGTCGAGGCGGTGCAGGCGGTGCCGGAGGACGTGCGCGGGGAGAGCCTGATCGCGGTGCGCCTCTACGAGGAGGGCGAATCCGCGGTGATCGAGATCACCGATACCGGCAAGGGATTCCCCCAGGAAGGGCGCCAGCGGCTGCTCGAACCCTATATGACCACCCGCGAGGGAGGCACGGGCCTCGGATTGGCGATCGTGAGCAAGGTCTTGGAAGAGCACGGCGGCGGCATCGAGCTGAACGACAACCCGCGCGGGCGCGGCGGGCAGGTGCGCATGCGGGTCCTGAAAGAGGTGCGGCGCGACGAGCCGTCGGGCCGGTCCGCGCGGCCGGCCCCGGCGCCGGAGCCCGCCGCGTGAGGCGCCCGACCCGCCGCCGCGGCCGGCACGGCCTGAATCACCACAGCCCAATTCGTCACAGCACGGGGTGCGGGGCCGGCCGGCCTGCCACCCGCATCGCGGGGAGGCCCTGAAGCCATGAGCGCCGACATTCTGATCGTCGATGACGAAGCCGACATCCGCGAGCTCGTCGCCGGCATCCTCGACGACGAGGGCCACCGCACCCGGACCGCCGGCTCCTCCGACGAGGCGCTGGCGGCGATCGAGGCGCGCCGCCCGCACCTCGTCTTCCTCGACATCTGGCTCCAGGGCTCGCGCCTCGACGGGCTGCAGGTGCTCGACGTGATCAAGGCCCAGGCCCCGGACCTGCCGGTGGTGATGATCTCGGGCCACGGCAACATCGAGACCGCGGTCTCGGCGATCAAGGCGGGCGCCTACGACTTCATCGAGAAGCCGTTCAAGGCCGACCGGCTGATCCTGGTCGCCGAGCGGGCGCTGGAGGCCTCGCGCCTCAAGCGCGAGGTGCGCGACCTCAAGGCGCGCTCCGGCCAGGCGAGCCGCATCGTCGGCGCCTCCGTCGCGGCCAACCAGCTGCGCCAGACCGTCGAGCGGGTCGCCCCCACCAACGCCCGGGTGATGATCTCGGGCGCGCCGGGCTCCGGCAAGGAATTGTCGGCCCGCACCATCCACGCCGCCTCGTCGCGGGCGAACGGGCCCTTCGTGGTGATCAACGCCGCCACGATCACGCCGGAGACGATGGAGGCCGAGCTGTTCGGCGTCGAGGCCGCCGACGGCAAGCCGCGCCGGGTCGGGGCGCTGGAGGAGGCCCATGGCGGCAGCCTCTACATCGACGAGGTCGCGGACATGCCCCGCGAGACCCAGAACCGCATCCTGCGGGTCCTCGTCGACCAGAACTTCCAGCGCGTCGGCGGCACCACGCGGGTCCATGTCGACGTGCGGATCATCTCGTCCTCGTCGCGCGACCTCGCCGAGGAGATCGCCGGCGGGCGCTTCCGCGAGGACCTGTTCCATCGCCTCAGCGTCGTCCCGATCCGGGTGCCGTCGCTGGCGGAGCGACGCGAGGACGTGCCGGAGCTGATCGCGTTCTTCATGGAGCAGATCTCGGCCGCCACCGGCCTGCCGCAAAGGCGCATCGCCGCCGACGCGATGGCGGTGCTGCAATCGCACGACTGGCCCGGCAACGTCCGCCAGCTGCGCAACAACGTCGAGCGGCTGATGATCCTGACGCAAGGCGATCCGGAGACCGAGGTCACGACCGAGATGCTGCCGAGCGAGGTCGGCGCGCTGGTGCCGACCACCCCGAGCGGCGCCGGCGGCGAGAAGCTGATGAGCCTGGCGCTCCGCGAGGCGCGCGAGATCTTCGAGCGCGAATACCTGGTGGCGCAGATCGCCCGGTTCTCCGGCAACATCTCCCGCACCGCCGAGTTCATCGGCATGGAACGCTCGGCCCTGCACCGGAAGCTGAAGTCGCTCGGCATCGGCGCCTGATCCTTCAAGGGGCGGGATCCGGGCCCGGCATTTGGGGATGCGGAGCCCCGGCCTTTCTGCTAGGCGGTCCTGTGGCCCGAGCGCGACAGGATCGCGGGCGCGGCCGGATGCGGCAGATTCGGCGGCCCGGGGATTTCCCCTGCGGCCAGTCTGCACTTGCGCCCGGACGAGCTTCACCGTGTAATGGGGCGGCCGGTTCCCGGGGTGGCGCGCCGCGCTTCCCGCAACACAACAACACGGACCGACCCGTCGACAGGACTGGCAGCGGGTTCAAAGGACAAGAAGAATGGCGGGCGAACGCGCTCAGAATCTGCAGGACACCTTCCTCAACCACGTTCGCAAGAACAAGATTCCGCTGACGATCTTCTTGGTCAACGGCGTGAAGTTGCAGGGTGTCGTGACCTGGTTCGACAACTTCTGCGTGCTGCTGCGGCGCGACGGACACTCGCAGCTGGTCTACAAGCACGCGATCTCGACGATCATGCCGGGTCATCCCGTGCAGCTCTTCGAGCAGGGCGAGGAGGGGGCCGAGAAGGCCTGATCCCATCCCGGGGAAACCGGCGCGAGCGGCGTGGCCTGCCAAGGCCCCGCAGGCTCGCCCATGCCAGTGTCCAGGCCGCATCGTGCGGCCTGTTTTTTGTCGGCCCCGCCTCTTCGTCGCCGGAGCTTGCGAATCCGGGGCCGCGGGCGCGCCCTGCCGCTTGATTATCGCACGCGCTCATCCAACCTCTGTCCGATGGACTCCCGATGGATTGCGGGAGCAGCCGGAGACACGATGGAACCGCGGATACCGGGCGAGATCCGCCTGCAGCGCCAGGCCGAGCCGGAGGCCGCGATCGCGGCCGAGACCCGCACGCTGGTGATCGGCCCCTACCAGACCCGACGCGATGCCAACGGCGAGCCGCGGCCGCCGCTCGCCCGCCTCGACGAGGCGGTGGGGCTGGCCGCCGCGATTGAGCTCGACGTTGCCGACAAGCTCCTCGTCACCGTCCAGCAGATCCGGCCCTCGACCTATCTCGGCAAGGGCCGGGTGGAGGAGATCGCCGGGCGCGTCGAGGCCGAGGGCATCCGCCTCGTGGTGATGGATTGCGCGCTCTCGCCGGTGCAGCAGCGCAACCTGGAAAAGGCCTGGGGCGTCAAGGTCATCGACCGCACCGGCCTGATCCTAGAGATCTTCGGGCGCCGCGCCTCGACCCGCGAGGGCACGCTGCAGGTCGAGCACGCGCACCTCGCCTACCAGCGCAGCCGGCTGGTGCGGTCCTGGACCCACCTCGAGCGCCAGCGCGGCGGCTTCGGCTTCCTCGGCGGCCCGGGCGAGACGCAGATCGAGGCCGACCGGCGGATGATCCAGGAGCGGATGACCCGAATCGAGCGCGAGCTGGAGACCGTCACCCGCACCCGCGGCCTGCACCGCCGCTCCCGGCGCCGGGTGCCGTACCCGATCGTGGCCCTCGTCGGCTATACCAATGCCGGCAAGTCGACCCTGTTCAACCGCCTGACCCGGGCCGAGGTCCTGGCCGAGAACATGCTGTTCGCGACCCTCGACCCGACCGCCCGGGCGATCAAGCTGCCGCATGGCGAGACCGCGATCCTGTCCGACACCGTCGGCTTCATCTCCGACCTGCCGACGATGCTGATCGCCGCCTTCCGGGCGACGCTGGAGGACGTGATCGAGGCCGACATCCTGCTCCACGTCCGCGACATCGCCCACGAGGACGCGGAGGCGCAAGGGGCCGACGTGGCGCAGGTCCTAGCCGAGCTCGGCATCGAGCCCGACGCCGACCGCATCATCGAGGTCTGGAACAAGGCCGACCTCCTCGACGAGGCGGAGCGCGAGCGCCTGCTCAACCTGAGCCGACCAAATGGCAAGGAGGGGCCGAAGCCCGTCCTGCTCTCGGCGCTGACCGGCGAGGGCATCGACCGCCTGATGAGCCGGATCGAGGCCCGGATCGCCGCCGCCCGCACGAGCTTCGCGGTGATCCTGGAGCCGGCGCAGGGCGCCGAGCTGCACTGGCTCTACGAGAATGCCGAGGTGCTCGACCGCCGCGAGGATGCCGAGGGCGCGATGCACCTCGTGGTCCGGGTCGCGCCCGAGAAGGAACCGCGGTTCCTCAACCGGTTCGGGGCGGCGCGGCGGTTGCGAGGGGGTGGGTAGGGCCTCCCGAGCGATCGCGACGGGTCGCCCTCTCGCCCGCCGGACGACGCCCGGGTCGGATGGCAAACGAAATCCACGTTTCGTGAACGTGACGCATGTAGGCTCGCGATTGGACGGTGACGATGTGCATCGCCACCGATTCGGGACAAGAGCTTCACGCATGACCATCCTCGGCCGATGGCCGCTCCTGATCGTCATGGCGGGCCTGTGCGTGAGTGCTGGTGCCTGCAGTTTCCTCACGAGGACGGAGGCACCTCCGCGAGCGGCCGGACGCTCTCGGGCTACCTCGATGGCCGTTCTATCGACTTCAAGGCGAGAGACGGCCTCGAATGTCGCGGTTCGTACAAGCACGGGTTCTTCGGCGGCGAAGGCAGCGTGCGCCGCTCCGACGGCAGGACCGGCACCGTCTCGATGGTATCGACCCAATCGCTTCTCGGCCCGGGTCACAGCGAAGGACGCGGCGAAGGGATGATCGGCGATGAAAGGTTCGCATTCACCTACTGACCCGATATCCGTTGTGCGACACGGTGAGGGAGGGTCGCAGTTCCGCAATCTCGACAGCGTCCTGGTGACCATCCCGGTCACGACCGACGACGGCGACGCGATCCCCGCCGGTACCAAGAGCACGATCGTCGGCATCTGGCGTGACGGCGCCGCATACGAAGTCGAATCCGCGCAGCCGCTCGGCGCCCTGGTCACGGTGGCGGTAGACGATCTCGCTCCCGTCTCGCCCTGAAGCGAGACCGCCATGCCGATCCACCGCCTCGCCATCTCCGGCTACCGCTCCTTGCGCGATAGCGTGCTCGGCCTCGACCGCCTGACCGTGGTGACGGGGGCCAATGGCAGCGGCAAGTCGAGCCTCTACCGCGCGTTGCGCCTCCTCGCCGAGGTCGCCCAAGGGCGGGCGATCCCGTCGCTCGCCCGGGAAGGGGGCTTTGCCTCGGCGCTCTGGGCCGGGCCGGAGATGTTCGGGCGCCAGGTCCTGTCCGGGGCGCGGCGGGTCGAAGGCACGGTGCGGCGACATCCGGTCGAGCTGAAGCTCGGCTTCTCGGACGACGGGTACGGCTACGCCATCGCGCTGGGCCTGCCGCCGCCGAGCTACGAGGGCACGTTCTTTTCCCAAGACCCCGAGATCAAGGCCGAGAGCGTCTGGACCGGGCCGATCGTCGGGCGGGCCAACGTCTTCGCCGAGCGCCGCGGGCCGCTGGTGCGCCTGCGCGACGGCACCGGCAGCTGGACCGAGGCCTTTCGCGATCTCGCCGCCTTCGACAGCCTGATGACCCACGGCGCCGATCCCCGCGATGCCCTCGACGTCCTGGTGCTCCGCGAGCGGATGCGGGCCTGGCGCTTCTACGACCATTTTCGCACCGACCGCGACGCGCCGGCGCGCCGGCCGCAGGTCGGCACCCGCACGCCGGTCCTGGCCGGCGACGGCGCCGACGTGGCGGCGGCGATCCGGACGATCATCGAGATCGGCGACGGCGACGCCCTCGACGCGACCATCGCCGAGGCCTTCCCGGGCTCGACGCTGTCGGTCGCAGTCAGCGACGGGCAGTTCTCTCTGGAGCTACGCCAGCACGGGCTGCTGCGGCCACTGCGGGGGCCGGAACTCTCCGACGGAACCCTGCGCTACATCCTGCTCGCCGCAGCCCTGTTGTCGCCGCGCCCGCCCGAGCTGATGGTGCTCAACGAGCCCGAGACCAGCCTGCATGCCGACCTGCTGGCGCCGCTGGCCGGGCTGATCGCGCGGGCGGCGCAGGACACGCAGGTCCTGGTGGTGTCGCACGCCGCCGCCCTGGTGGCGGCCCTGGAGCGGCAGGGGGCGGCCCGCATCACCCTGGAGAAGCGCCTCGGCGAGACCCTGGCGCCGGACCACGACCCGCCGTCCTGGGTCTGGCCGACGCGGTGAGTCACGCGGCCGCGAAGCGGCGCCCGCGCAGATGCGCGGCGAGCCGGCGCCGGCCCAGGCAGAAGGCGCCCGAGACGATCAGACAGTAAAGGCCCATCCCGGTCACGATCCCGGCAAACGGCACGCCGGCATCGATGAGCAGGCCCGACAGGAAGGGGCCGAGCGCCGTGCCGAGCACCATGATCGCCACGATGGCGCCGCGGATCGCCCCGAGATGGCGGGTGCCGTAGACCTCCGGCCACAGGGCGCCGAACAGGGTGAGCGAGATCCCGTCGGTGACGCCGTAGAGCAGCATGAAGGCGAAGGCGGCCCATGGCGCGCCGATCCCGCCGAGGATCAGGCAGGCGAGGCCGAACGGCACCAGGTAGAGGGGCAGCAGCGCGAGGCCTGAGAACCGGTCGACGAGGCGGCCGGCCACGAGCAGGAAGACGAGGGTCGCGACCGCGTAGGGCGGGAAGGCGGCAGCCAGGACCTCCGGCGGCCAGCCCCGGCTCTCGGCGAGATGCGCCTGGTGGAAGAAGATCGTGTTGCCGATGAAGGAGGGCGGCAGCATCGCCAGGAGCAACAGGTAGAGGAACGGGTCGGCGAGGGCTTCAGCCCGGGTCGCCCCCGCGGCCGGCCCGGAGCGCGCGGTCTCCTCCGGCACCCGCTCGCGCCGCACGAGATGGCGGGCGAGGGGCAGGGCGACGAGGACCAGAAGCACCGCGATGCCGAGCCAGGGGCCGCGCCAGCCGAGGAACGCGGCGGCCGCGACGAAGCCGAGGGGCAGGCAGGCCTGGCCGGCATTGAGCCCGAGGGCGGCGAGCGACACCGCCCGGCCGCGCTCCGCCGAGAACCAGCGCCCCAGCAGCGTGTAGGCGGTCTGGAGCATCAGCCCCTGGCCGGCGAGGCGGAGCAGGAACAGGCTCGAGGCCAGGATCGGGAGGTTCGGCGCGAGGGCGAGGCCGGCGGCCCCCGCCGCCAGCAGGCCGGCTGCGAGGCTCACCACCCGTTGCGCCGGCCAGCGGTCGATGAGCCCGCCGAGCCCGGCGAGCGCCAGGGCCGAGGCCAGGGTGACGCCGGCATAGAGCGCCCCGAAGGCCCCGTCCGACAGCCCGAATTCCCGCCGGATCGCCCCGCCCGACAGGGCGACCACGAAGGTCTGGCCGAAGCAGCCGCAGAACAGGAGCAGGAACCCGGCCGCGAGCCAGCGCAGGTTGGCCTTGAGGAAGGGGAGCATGGGGGTGGGCGTAGCGGAGGGATGGACCGCCCGCAACGACGACCTCCCCTGGTCGTCAGAAATTGTACGACCCTCCCGGGGCTGCAGCCTCAGCAGGCCCGCTTCCACCTCTCCGGGTCATTCCGGGGCCGCGCAGCGGAGCCCGGAATGACATGGCGGGTGTCAAACCTGTCGGAGACGATCGGCCGAACGGGCTGTGATCTCGACGTGCGGCCCGATATCCTGCCGGGCTGCACGCGCTCCATTGCTCACTGCGACCGGCGGCCGAACGAGATCGCGTAGGCCTGGACCCGGGCGTCGATCAGCGGGTCGTCGGAGACCTCGACGCCCTCCGGCAGGTTGTTGGGCATGAACAGCAGCGCCTTCTCGGCGGTCTGGCTGTCGGGCACCGCCTTGGTCAGGGTCAGGGTGCCGAGATCGACGAGCCGCCGGTCCTCAGGCCACGGCACCGTCGAGTCCTTCGTCGGATCGCCCGGCTGGGCGATCTGGGCCAGCACCCGGAACGCCACGGGCTCCTTGGCGAGCCGCGCCGGCAGCTCCTCGACGAGGTAGTTCGGGCCCTTGGCCCTGGCGTCGTCGGCGCTCAGGATCTCCTCGCCGGCCACCGGCACGATGCGGTAGCGGAAGGCGTTCCGCTTGCCGGCGGCGTCGACCAGCACGAAGGCGTTGACGCCGTGATAGACCTGGCGGGCGAAGCTCGACGGGGTCCTGGCGGTGGCGAGCGCCTTCGGGGCGGCCGGATGCGCCGCCATGAACTGCTCGACCGGGGTGGGCTTCGGCGCGTCGGGGCCGCTCCTGGTGATCGCCACCAGGAGATCGCGGAATTCCTCGCCGGTCGCGACGGGGAAGAACTTCAGCGAGTTGGTGACGACGTCCATCTCGGAGCCGTCGGCGGGCTTGAACTTGATCGACAGGCCGTGCGGGTTGGCCTCCAGCGCGCCGTCCGGAATCTGCGGCAGGCCGGTCGCGTCGGAGAAGCGCACGGTCACCGGCACGGCGGCGCCGGAGAACACGCTCGCCTTGCTCAAGGCGGCAGCGTCCTTCGACGGGGTGAAGCGGCCCTCCACCACCACGCCCTTGGCGTGGTTCGAGCGCTTGCCCGGATGGTCGCCGAAGATCTTGGTCATGGCCGCGATGGTCTGCTCGGCCGTGGTCGCGGCGTCCTGCGCGAGGGCGGGCGCGGCGGCGAGCGTCAGCACGGCGCCGAGCAGCGCGCCCCGGATCGTGGCGTGGGTCATGGTCGGTGATCCCCTCACAGGGCCGAGTCGGCCCGACCCGACATGATCCGACCGTTCGATTGCGCGCAAGCGATCGGCGATTCAAAACTTCGTCAAGTTCCAATCTGGCGCGCAAGCTCCGGTCCGTGCGCAAGTTGTCCCTGGGCAAGCTGTCCCTGGGCAAGCTGTCCATGGGCAAGCTGTCCATGGGATGGTGCCGGCAGCCGCTTGTGCATGAAGGTGCAGGGCTCCGGGACGCCCTCCGGCGAGCAGGCATAGTCGGGCACGACGCCGGTGACGGCGTAGCCGAGGGAGCGATACAGCGCCTCTCCGGCATCGTCGGCCCGCGTGTCGAGGATCAGGAGCGAGCGCCCCTCGGCCAGGGCCAGCTCCTCGGCAGCGAGCATCAGCGCCCGGCCGAGGCCGCGGCGGCGCGCAACCGGATGGACCAGCACCTTGGTGATCTCGGCCCGGTGGCGGCCGTTCGGCGGACCGGCGAGGCCGACCTGGGTGCTGCCGAGGATCCGCCCCTCATGACGCGCCACCAGCAGCCGGCGCGCGCCGCCGCGCAGGGCCGGCAGCCCCTCGCGCCAGAACGCCTCGGCCTCGGGCAGACCGAATGGCAGCACGAAGCCGATGCTGGCCCCGTCGAGCACGCAGGCATGGAGGAGCGCGGCGAGGTCCGGCAGGGCGGCCTCGGCCTCGGCGGGGGAGAGGGTCTCGATCGATGTCATGGCTTGGACCTCCCGGCTGCGCGGATGGCGAGGCTCATGCGCGGACTCAGGGCCGGCAGATCGCGATGAGGTAGCGGGCCTCCGGGCCCGGACAGGAGAAGCGCGAGGCGCCGGCGAGCTGGTAGCGCAGGCAATCCCCCGGCGAGAGGGCGTGGGCGACGCCGTCGAGGGTGAGGTCGAGCCGGCCCTCCAGCATCCAGAGGTGATGCTCGAGGCCGCCGACCGGCGGCGCGGCATAGGAAATGGCCGCCCCCTCCGGCAGGGTGCCGAGGACCATCTCGGCGGAGAAGCCCTTGGCCGGGGGCGAGACGCCGCGGCGGCGGAATCCGGTCTCGGGATCGACCCAGACGCTCTGCTCGTCGTGGCGCACAAGCCGGGCCGGATCGGCCTCGACCTCGGCCAGCAGCCGCGACATCGGCCGGCCATAGACGGTGCAGAGCCGGCCGAGCAGCGAGGCGGTCGGGCTGGTCTCGCCGCGCTCCAGCCGCGACAGGGTCGCCCGGCTGATGCCGCTCGCCTGCGCGAGCGCGTCGAGGGACAGGCCGTGCTCCTGGCGCAAGGAGGCGAGGCGGGCGGCGAGGCGCAGGTCGATATCCGAGGCCTGAGCGTCGGGCACGGAATCGAATGGGAGAACATCTCTCATGAACGAGAAATTCTCTCACATACGGACGGCGGTCAAGCCCGGCCGTATCGCATCTCTCTCTGGGGAGGGCGCCCTCAGCGCTCCCGCCGCTTCACCGCGACCCAGGCCGCCTCCATCGCCGCGAGGCCGGCCTCCCTCAGGGTGTGGCCGTCCTTCGTCACCTCCGCCTCCATCGCCGAGAAGCGGCGCTGGAACTTCAGGTTCGCCCGCCGCAGGGCCTCCTCCGGATCGACGCCCGCGTGGCGGGCGAGGTTGGCGACCGAGAACAGCAGGTCGCCGATCTCCTCGGCCACCGCCTCCGGCCCTTCCCCGGCCAGAGCCTGCGCCACCTCGTCGGTCTCCTCGCGCACCTTGGCGATGACCTCCGCGGCGTCCGGCCAGTCGAAGCCGACGGAGGCCGCCTTGCGCGAGATTTTTTCCGCCCGGGCGAGGGCGGGCAACGCCAGGGGCACGCCGGCGAGCGTGCCGGTGGCCGTGTCCTCGGGCTCGGATCCGCCCGCCCGGGTCTTGTCGCGCGCCGCCTTGGCGGCGCGCTCCTCAGCCTTGATCGCCGCCCATTGGGCATTCACCGCGTCGGGGTCGAGGCCGCGGACCTCGCCGAAGATGTGGGGGTGGCGGCGCACCATCTTGTCGGCGATGGCGGTGGCGACGTCGTCGAAGGCGAAGGTGCCGGCCTCCTCGGCGATCCGGGCCTGGAACACGACCTGGAACAGCAGGTCGCCGAGCTCGTCGCGCAGCTCCTCCGGGTCGCCGGCATCCACCGCCTCGGCGACCTCGTAGGCCTCCTCGATCGTGTAGGGGACGATGCTGGCATGGGTCTGCGCCAGGTCCCAGGGACAGCCGCCCTCCGGGTCGCGCAAGGACGCCATGATTCCGAGAAGCCGCGCGATCGGGGTGGTGCTCATGGTCGCTCGCCATCCGCCCGCGCCGCACCCGGCGGCGCCGTCAGCCCGCTCATAGGCGCCCCGGGGCGCCCGGGGAAGCACCCGCGCCGGCGGGGCAGGGGCCTGATATTCCTCGCTTATTCCGTAAATTCCAACGCTGCGTCGATTGTATCCAATCCGCGCCGAAGGCGCGCCATGGCGTTCTTCAAAACGAACCCTCTCTCGGGCCTATAGGTGACTTATCAGTCATGGAGTCTCAGAGAGTCAGTTATGTGGATTATATGGAGGGGCAAATTCCACTGACGTGACAACGGTTTGTCGGGTGGTTGCGCATACGGGTCTGCGTGGACCGGCATCGGACTCTGCGTGGAGGCGCATGGGATTCTGCGGGGATTCCGGGGGTTCGCGCATCGGATTCGGCGTGGCCGCGCATCGGATTCGGCGTCGAGCCCCGCCCAAGCCCTCGGAAACCGGCCGGTTTCGCGCCGCCCCCGCGTATCGAACTCTGCGCAGGCCGCGATCCCTCGATCCGGCCCCGTATCGAACTCTGCGCCGTGCCGCCCACCGCCCGTCCACCGGCTCGCCCACAGGCTCCGGCCGGGCCCGGCCACCGCCTGTCCCGGACCGGCCCACAGGGCCGTGCACAGGCCGCCCACAGGCCCGGGGAGGGCAGGGGCATCCCATCCGCCGAAACGGGGCGGCGGGCTCCTGCGGGGCTTCCGGCGGCTCCCACGGGCCTCGCGGCGGGCAGGCATCGGAAGCCTGGCGGGAATCCTGGTGGGAGTGCTGGCGGGATAACGGGCGGGATAACGGGGACGAGTCGTGGGAATCTTGGGATAACCCATCCCCGACCCCGGAATCCCGGGATCGGAATCGTGCATGAAGGTTTGGACCCATCACCGGCGGGGAGCGCCGCAGGCAAGGTCGTCAGGCAAGATCGCAAGGCATGAGCATCGAGGCCAAGATCGCGGCGATCCACGACGAGGACCTCCTGGCCGAGCTGGAAGCGGCCCGGGGCGGGTTCCTGTTCGCGGTCATCGTCGAGCACATCGCCCACCGCCAGGCCCTGCGCGACGCCGAGCGGGCGGAGGCCGGCCGCAAGCAGGAGGTCCGCGCCGCGATGGGGCGCGACCAGCGCCGGCGCGACGCGGTCCGGATGGTGATCGAGGCCGAGCCCGTGACCCCGGACACGATCCAGCACATCCATTCCGTGCTGGCGCTCTGCGGCCTGCCCTACCGCGATCCCGGCGAGGAGCGGGAATTCTTCCGGGAATACGGCCGCAACACGCTCAGCATCCTGGCCGGACGGCTGAAGAACCCGGCGACCGGCCAGATGGAGCTGCAGGGGCTCCCCTACGGCCCCAAGGCCCGGCTGGTGCTCCTGCATCTCTGCACCGAGGCGGTGCGCCAGCGCAGCCCCACGGTCGAGGTCGCCGACAGCCTGTCGGGCTTCATGCGCGAGATGGGCTTCGCCGTCACCGGCGGCGAGCGCGGCACCATCCGGCAGTTCAAGGAGCAGCTGCATCGCCTGGCCGCCTGCACGATGCAGATCGGCCTCTGGGACGGGCAGTCGCGCTCCTCCACCATCACCATGCCGCCCTTCCGCCAGCTCGACCTCTGGCGCTCTGGCGGCCAGGACGGCATCGCCTGGTCGAAGACGGTGCAGTTCCACCAGGATTTCTACGACAACCTGGTCCAGCACGCCCTGCCGGTCGACATCCGGGCCGCCCGCGCCTTCTCGGGCTCGGCGCGCAAGCTCGATCTCCTGTTCTGGATCGGCTACCGCCTGCGCGGCCTGCAGCGGCCGTTGCGCCTGAGCTGGGACACGGTCCACAAGCAGTTCGGCGCCGACAACGCCTCCCTGCGCAGCTTCCGCCAGGCGTTCAAGGCCGACGTGGCCCACGTCAAGGAAGTGTTTCCGAAGCTGCCGATCAGCCTCGACGAGGCCGGCCTGCAGCTGATGCCGACCGATCCCGGCACCCTCCTGGTGCCGCCCAAGCCCGCCCGCCGGAAGGCGGCCATCGCGAGGGCCGGGGCGGCCTGAGGGGAGGGCGGGGCGCGCCGATCCCGGTTGGGCCCTGCGGCACGTCGTGATCCATGGGGGTCGAGGGGGCCGGGGAGACGGCCCTCGATCCTGCGTCCCACGGAACCGCGGCGGACGATAAGGCGGGAATGATCCAGCTCTGTGGAATATGGAATGTTTCGCATTCATTCCACTCACTCGTTGAGGGCGGTCCTTCGATCCAGCCGGAGCCGCCGCCCACGCGCGGGCAGAACGGTCGGGGCCCAGGAGCGGCGCAGGACGTCTCCTCTTCCCGCGCCGGACCGTGTTCCGGACGGGCTCGGCGCGGGAGGGAAGATCCGGGAGCGAGGCGGCCGCCCGGCGGTGGATCGCGCCCGGACAATCCGACGGACGCCTTGCACTTTTGCGGAATATTCCTATTCTGTGCATTCCAGGCTTCGGCAATCGCATGTCTGGAATATTCCAAGAGGCCAGCATGTTCCTGTCGGAAGCGGAAACGGAGGCCCGTCTGGACGACCTGCGGCGCCAGCGCGCCGCCCTCGACCGGGCCATCGCCGAGCACGAGCTGTATCTCGACCTCGGCCGCCGCCTCGCCCGGCCGGGCGGCGCCGCCGAACCGGCTCGCTCCGTGCCCGCGCCGGTGGAGCCGCCGCGGCCGGATCCGGCATCGGGCGCCGCGGCCGGATCGCCGCGGGCAGAGCCTGCCCGGTCGCTCATCCCGGAGCCCATGGTCGCGACCGCCCGGCCGCCGGCCGGCGACCCGCCCGGCTCCTCGGCGCCCGACGGCGCGACGGCGCGCCAGGAGGGCCGCCGGCTCATCGAGGCGGCGGAGGACATCCTGGCCGAGGCCGGGCGGCCGATGCATGCCGCCGAGATCTGGGAGCGGCTCGCCGCCCGCGGCCTGACCCTGCCGGGCCACGATCCGGTGGCGGCCCTCAACACCCGGCTGTGGAAGCGCGCGAAAGGCGGCACCGTCTTCCGCCGCCTCGGCGACGCCGTCTACGGGCTCGCCTCCTGAACCCGGAATCGATGCGACAAGCTCGTCTGTCAGTCTCTGGTCGATGCTGCCCGCGCATCGACCCATTCACCCTTTGACTTGGACCTCTCCCCGGGCCCGCCCCTAGTCTCCCGTCCCGGAACGCCCCTCTCGGCGCATGCGGGGCGCGAACAAGACGCCGCCGCGGCCCTCGGGCCGCCCGGGAGGAGAGTCATGAGCGCAGTCCTCGGCCTCGCGGCCGCGAAGCGGAGCCGCATCCGCCTCGGCATCCTGGCGATGCTGTTTTCCGCCACCGCCATCAACTACGCCGACCGGGCGACCATCGCCATTGCCGGCCCGGCCATGGCCAAGGATCTCGGCTTCGACGCCGTGACCATGGGCTACGTCTTCTCGGCCTTCGCCTGGTCCTACGTGCTGGCCCAGCTTCCCGGCGGCTGGCTGCTCGACCGCTACGGCGTGAAATGGGTCTACGCCGCGGCGATCTTCCTGTGGTCGGCCTTCACGCTGATGCAGGGGGCGGTCGGCTTCTTCTCCGGCTTCGCCGCCGTCGCCGTGCTGTTCTCCCTCCGCCTCGCCGTGGGCCTCGCCGAGGCGCCGGTCTTCCCGGCCAATGCCCGCATCACCGCGGCCTGGTTCCCGTCCGACGAGCGCGGCATGGCCTCGGCCTTCTTCAACTCGGCGCAATACTTCGCCACGGTGCTGTTCGCGCCGCTCATGGGCTGGATCGTCCACGCCTTCGGCTGGCAGCACGTCTTCACGGTGATGGGGGCGCTCGGCATCGCCTTCGCGCTGCTCTGGACCCAGGTGGTGCACGGGCCGCGCGAGCATCCCGGCCTCGGCCCGGCCGAGCGCGACGATCTCGAGCGGGGCGGCGCCCTGATGGACATGGAGGGGCGCCGGGCCGAGACCGCGACCCGGGCCGGACGCACCCTGCGCCAGCTCCTCTCCGAGCGGATGCTCCTCGGCATCTATGTCGGCCAGTACTGCATCAACACGCTGACCTACTTCTTCCTCACCTGGTTCCCGGTCTACCTGGTGAAGGAGCGCGGCCTGTCGATCCTGCAGGCGGGCTTCGCCGCGACGCTGCCGGCCCTGTGCGGGTTCCTGGGCGGCATCCTCGGCGGCGTGATCTCGGACCAGCTCCTGCGCCGCGGCTACTCGCTCACCGCCGCCCGCAAGATCCCGATCGTGTCGGGCATGCTGCTCTCGATGGCGATCATCGGCTGCAACGTCGTCCAGGCGGATGCCCTGGTGGTCGGCCTGATGGCGCTCGCCTTCTTCGGCAAGGGCATCGGGGCCCTCGGCTGGGCGGTGGTCTCGGACACCTCGCCGAGAGAATCCGGGGGCCTGAGCGGCGGCCTGTTCAACACCTTCGGCAACCTCGCGGGCATCACCACGCCGATCGTCATCGGCTACATCGTCCACGAGACCGGATCGTTCAGCGGCGCCCTGGTCTTCGTCGGCCTCAACGCCCTGGTGGCCGGCCTGTGCTACCTCGTGGTGGTCGGCGAGATCCGCCGGGTCGAGCTGCGGCCGTGACGTCGCCATCCCTTCCGATCCCGCCGTGCGGGGCAGGGGCCTGATCCGCCTCCTCGTCGGTCTCGTCCTCGCCCTCGCGGTCCTCCGCGGGGGCGTCGCCGTGCTGCGCGGCCTGCTCGGGCCGCCGGCAAAACCCCACGGCGCCTTGATATCGTCGCCGCTCCCTCCACCTCGATCCTTGACGGGAACCGGGACACCTTGAGCGGGCGGCCGCGGGACGGCCGCGCGAACCCCGATCCCGCGATGCCCCCCTCCCTGGACGCCACCGCGCCGGCCCCGAGCCCGGCCCGTCTCCCCCTCGCTTTCCTCGTCGGCCGGAGCGCCGAGGGCCATTGGCTCGCCGTCGAGACGCACGGCCTCGGCGGCGGCATCTTCCGCACCTGCCGCGACGCGCTGCATTACGCCGCCGCCGAGACCGGGCGCCGGCCCGACGCGGTGCGCCTCGCCAGCACCACCCTGGCCCTCGTCCCGTGAGATCCGCGCAGGGGCTCGGCGGTGCGCTCACCGCCCTCGTCACGCCCTTCACCGCGGGCGGGACCCGGCTCGACGAGCGGGCGCTCGGCGATCTCGTCGCCTGGCAGGTCGCGCAGGGCATCGAGGGCCTGGTGGTCGGCGGCCCGACCGCCGAGGGGCCGACCCTGACCGAGGCGGAGCGCGACCGGGCGCTGCGCGTCGCCCTCGCGGCGGCCGGGGGCCGCGTGCCGGTGATCGCCGCGACCGAGAGCAACTGCACCCGCACGGCCATCGCCCGGACCCGGGCGGCGGAGGCCGCCGGGGCCGACGCCACCCTGGCGGTCACGCCCTACTACAACCGCCCGACGCAGGAGGGACTCTACCGGCATTGCGCGGCGATCGCCGCGGCCTGCGACCGGCCGCTCCTCCTTCACGCCAATCCGGCCCGCACCGGGATCGACCTCCTGCCCGACACCCTCGCGCGCCTCGCCGCCCTGCCGGGGATCGCAGGCCTGGTCGATGCCGCCGGCGACCTCGCCCGGCTGGGCGTGATCGAGCGGGCGCCCGGCCCGGACGTCCCGATCCTCTCCGGCGACGATGCCACGGCCGCCGCCCACCGCGCGATGGGCGGGCGGGGCTGCGTCTCGGTCGTCGCCAACCTGGTGCCGGGGCCGTGCGCCGCCCTGCAGCGGGCCGCCCGGGCCGGCGACCACGCCCGCGCCCGGGCGATCCAGGCCGGACTGGGGCCGCTGATCGCGGCGCTCGCCCGCGAGACCGATCCGGGCCCGGTCAAGCTCGCCCTGGCGCTCCTGCGCCCGGGCTTCGCCCCCGATCTGCGCCTGCCCCTGGTGCGGCCCCGTCCCGAGACCGAGGCCGCGCTCGCGGCGGCGCTCGACGCCGCCCGCCCGGGGGAGGCCGCGTGACCGACCCCGATGACGCCCTGCGCGCCCTCGGACGCGCCCTCGCCGCGGCACGGTGGCCCCGATCCAAGACTTGCCGATCCACACAGCGGATCGAGGGCGATTTCGGGCTCGGTCGAGCAGGCCTCGACATCGTGTCGAGGGCCGGCCGAACGGCGAAGACGACCTCACGGAGGTCCCTTCATCCCCCGGCTCCGGGATGAGGTCGAGAAGGGGATATACGGTCCGGCCGACCGCCTCGAACCGGCCCGGAGGATCGGATCGCTCATCGCGCGACCCACCCGCGGACGGTCCCGCTTCCGGACCGGCGCCGAGATCCCCGGCTCAGCCCCCGTCCGCCTCGTGCGCCTCGCGCACGAAGGCGGCCCGCGCCTTCCCGTCGGGCGCGACATCCCTCGCGCGGCACCAGGCCAGGAAGGCCTCCGGCTCGATCCGGACGCGGACCACCGCCACCCCGCTGCGCGACACCTCGCGCTCGACCTGCGTCGCCGACATCTGCCAGGCGGCGTAGCTCTCGGGCAGCCCGGAATCCGTCATCGCCTCCCGGATCCGGGGATAGTCGCCCGGCTCGTACCAGGCGATGCCGACGCTCCTGGGGCGATCCATGGCCCAGCCTCTCACGGAACACGGGCCGCCAGACCGCCCGCGCCGGCCAGTGTGGCCGCACCGGGCGCGGACGCAACCGAAAACCTGCCCACAGAAAAAAGGCCGCCCTTGCGAGGCGGCCCGAAGTCTAGGGAGGAAACGCCCAAAGAGGGCAGCACCGCCGCGACGCCATCGCTGCGGTGCGAAACCGTTATCTCATGTTGCAATGCACGCTGCAATCGATTGCACTGCACAAGAGCCCTGCTCGCAGCGCATGGATGAAGCCCGCGCTGCCAGAGCCGGCCTCGCTACCGCCGCACGTCCATCTTCCGCCATCCCCAGGCCGTGAGCATGGCGGCCGCCACGGCGAAGGGTGAGGCGCCGATCACCGCCGCGATCGCCTCCGAGCCAATCAGCGCAGCGAGACCCTTCACCAGGGCCATCAGCAGCAGGAAGCCGCTGACGCAGGCGAGAAGCACGATCGCACCGCCCCACAGGGCCCATCCCGAGACGACCCGGGCGATCCGGTCGGCCTCGTCGGAGAACAGCGTGATCTCCTTGACGGCCAGGCTGCTCGCGAGGCGAACGGCCTCGACGACCAGCCTGATCGTGCTCACCTGCCGGTCGGATCGCACAACTCACGCTCCCGCTGCGCCATGACCGACCATGACCGAACGTCGTGGCGGCGAGCGGAAACGCCCGAGCTTGACCAGTGTTCCCGCGAGACCGCCTCGCGATCAGGCGGGCTTGAGCGGGCAGCTCTGGCGGGCGAGCAGCCGCCATTGGCCGCCATCCTTGAGCCAGACCTGCAGAACCGCGATGTAGGAACGGCCGGTCTCGCCGCCAGGCAGGATGTCGGCGCCATCCCAGACATGGCGGACCATGGCGTTGTCGCCGACGACCTGGATCCACTGTTCCGAGAAGGTCAGCGACTTGTAGTTGGTCTTGCCGGCGAGGCTGGCGATGAACTGGGCCTTGGTCTCGATCTTGCGGCCGCTGGAATGGCCGTAGCTGAGCTGCGGATGGGTGAGGGCGTCGAGCGTCTTGGCGTCGCCATCCACGATCGCGACGCGCAGGGCCTCGAGCTGGCGGGCCACCACCTCGCCCTCGTCCGCGGCCGAGGCCGTCCCCGCACCGACCGCGAGCATCGGGGCTGCCAGCCCCGCGGTCATGCCCGCCAGCAGGACCCGCCGCGAGCACGTCTCCGTCTGTTCCATCGTTTCCCTCCCGCTCCAGGGTCGCCGGGGGATCGATCCCGCCGGCGCCGCGCCGTCCCGCGCTGTTCGAGCTTAGCCCGAGGCGGGGCATCTGGCCACATGCGGGCCCGGACGGGAGACCGGGTTTCGCCCCGGGGAGCGGGAGCGCTCGATATCAGGGACGGGACCGGGGCGCTCCGGCGGCACCCGGGCCTGCCGCGGCGGCGCGTGCCGCCGCGTCGAGCTCGCCCTGGCAGGGCGGACTGATGCGGTCGTAGTTCCGACGCAGGCAGGATTCGATGCGGCGCGTGTTGGGAACGTCGCCGGCGCACAGCGTCATCGCATCCGTCATGCAGGCCAAGCGCTGCCGCTCCGTCCCTTGAGCATTCGCCCGCTCGGCAGGCACGAGGAGCGCGATCGCTCCGGCCGCTGCCGCCAATGCGACGGCGCGGGTCAACGGCATCGACATTCGACCTCTCCGGCTCTTTCCGGCGGGTCAACACCGGGCCGCGCCGTCCGGTTCACGGCAAAGCTGGGTTGCGTGGCCGGACGAGCAGGGCGGCCGGCCGGAGCTGCGCCCGACCCGCACGGCAACACGGTGCGCAATTCGCTTGCTTCGTCCGACATCGGCACCGGGGATCCGGCCGCGCACCTCGTCGGCGAAGGCGGCGGGCCCGCGCGAGATTCCACCCACGGTGCCGGAGAGGACCAGCACCTGGTCGGCCGGGCTCGCCCAATCGACGCGCCGGACCGCGATCACGGCGCCGTCGAACAGGCCGCGGGCGAGTTCCGCTTCGGCCAGGCGCCCGCTGGTGAGCGCCCCGACGATCTCCAGGCTGTCGGCGGCAGGGGCGGCGCAGCTGTGATCGAAGGTGTCGCGCCGGCGAAAGCCGTGGAGGGGCCGCGGCGCTCCTCGACGAAGGCGATCAGCACGGCGACGACCTCGGCCGAGCGCAGGGCGGGTCCCGCATCGTAGCGGCGGCGGGGGTGGCGCCAGAGGCTGTTGCGCTCCTCGTCGCCGGAGCCCAGCGTGACGATCTCGGTGCGCCGCTCCGGCCCGCCGCGGGAGCCGTAAGGACAGGGCGAGGGGAAAGCGCACCTCGTGCGGCGGCCTGCGAAGGAAGGGGGCTGTCATGGCCAGGAGGCACCCCGGCCAGCGTGACTGCGTGAGGAGCAGCTTTCGATCGCACCGCGATCGGGAACAGCTCTGGACGCGGCTCCAAAATTCTGAGCGGATACCGGGTGCGGAATGGCCCGATCCGTATTGGCATGATCAGATCATGGGCCATCCAGCGATCATGAGGGGCAAGATGCTGACGTTGTCAAATCGCGTTTTGTTTCCATGGTTTGATAACGAAGATGAGAATTCGTTTCTTGAATATTATGCTGAAGAAACCATCACATCTCTGAAGTATGCTTTGACCGCCACTGTCGCTCTTCATCTGCTTTTGATGATATCAGATTGGCTCGCATTCAGGGAAGAATTCTTGATTCTGGCCTATTATCATCTTTATATAATAATTTCCTGCGGCATGGCTGTGCCCATGTTCAGCATGCCATTGATGAAGAAACATCTCTTTGTTTTGGTTCCCATATTCTGGATACCGAGCGCCATGGCAATTGCCATTGTAATGTACTTGGTCGACAAGGCGTTTGATGCCTATATATGCGGTGTTGTCTTTACGCTCCTATATGCGTGTTGCGCTGTAAGATTGCTCTTCTTGAGTGTTGTCGTATGCTGCTTGCTTCAAGTCGCATTTATCAACATAGCTCTCTTGGCCAAATCGGCCGGCGCCGATGCGTACACATACACAAATTTTATCATGATATACGCGGTTACAATCGGTCTCGTTCTGAGTTTTACGATCGAATTTCTTGCAAGGCGCAACTTCATTCTTCGCACTAAGCTCGATAGCGAACGAGCGAAGTTGGATGCGATATTGCGCGACATCCTTCCCGCATCGATACTCTCTCGGATTCGTTCCGGGGAGCGACGGATCGCTGATTTGAGCAGTCCGGTGACGATCTTGTTCGCAGACATTGTGGGATTTACGAAGTTTACACTGGAGCAAAGACCGGAATTTGTAGTCGATACGCTGAATGATTTATTCACGCAACTTGACGAGATTGCCGCTCGCCACGGAGTTGAGAAAATCAAGACTGTCGGGGATGCCTACATGGCGGCCGTGGGGATCGGCGATGCTGTCGAGAAAGACGCAGCGTCGATGGCCGAGTTTGCGCTGGATGCTCGAGATGCGGTTGCAATGTTGGGGAAACATCGCGGCATCGAGCTGAGATTGAGATTTGGTATTGCGACCGGGCGCGTGGTCAGCGGTGTGATCGGGAATTCGCGACCCGTCTTCGACACGTGGGGCTTGCAGGTCAATCTCGCCAGTCGTCTGGAGGGACTGGCTCCGCCCAATGGCATCCTGCTGGATAAAGACACGACAGATGTCATATCAGGGCGCTACGAAGTGTCCGACAACGGCCTTCGAGACGTGAAAGGTATCGGACATGTTCCGACATATCTTCTCGTCGGGCGAGGTGAAAACAGCAGAAGCAAGTTTTCGATCGATGACTGACCTATGACGAGCGTGCGCGGCTGCACCTCCTTCCAAAGGGCGTCGTAGCCCGATACGGGCGCGCCTCTTAGGTACGAACTCGCCGTTCGAGAGCAGGGCCGGGGTCACGCACCGGGCCGCCGCCGGCGAGCCGGAGCGCGCCGTCGGGGCCGGTCACGTCGCCCCCGGAGCCGGGCGTGCGGGTGAACAGGTCCTCGACGAGACCCGAGACCGTACCGGTGATCCCGCCGACGGCGTTCGCCGCCGGCGCCGTGCCGAGGAGGCCGGCGAGCGGGCCTGGCCGGTGAACAGCGCCTGCAGCGTCGCCCGGGCGATCTGCTTCTCCAGGCCGCGCAGCACCTCGCCGAAGCTCTTGCCCTCCAGGATCGCGTCGGCAAAGGCGTCGGAGAGCGCCTGGCCGACATGCCGGGCGCTCTCGGCGAGATGGCGCTCGGCCTGCTCCAGGTCGGCGAGCTTGTCCTTGTCGCTGGCCGCGGCGGCTCGGATGCGGGCAGTCCGCTCGCCGGTGAGGGTCACGCCCTCGGCCCTGGCGACCTCCTCGGCCTTGGCCAGCTCGATCGCGATGCGCTTCTCGGCGTTGCAGAGGTGGTAGGCCTCCAGCTCCGCCTCGAGGGCGGCGGTGGATTTCTCCAGCCCGGCGATCAGCGTCTCGATCAGGTCCTGCGTCTCGGCAGCTCCGCTTCGGCCCGCTCCGCCCGGGAGAGGCCGGGAGCGCATTCGGCCGGTCGCCCCGCGGCACGAGGCTGACCGCGAGCGGATTGCCCTCCGCCGCCTCCCGGCATCCGAACTTGCAGGATCATGCCTTCGAGGCCCACGGATACGAGTGTTCCGCCTGCCGACGACGTGAGCGCGTCGTTCAATCTGAGGATGCGGCGAGACTGGAATGCGCCGATAGAGAGCGAAGACGAAAAGATCGAAGCGACGTCTCTGCTCGGTCGATCATCCAAAATAACCCTTCAGGGAGGGAACAATGCGCTTGCTCCATGCGCCGCTGACGGCGGTGTTGCTGCTTGCCTGTGTCGGATCGGCCGCCGCGCGCTGTCCCCTGTACTTGCCGATGCGGGTCGGGCCGACGACCGGGAACCCGGAGAAGGACACGGTCGGGCTGTTCTGCGCGCAACCGGAGGCCGGCCTGCCGGTGGCCTCCGCCGGGGGCGTCCGGTCCCTGGCCCGGGTGGGCGCCGTGATGGGCGATGCCGAGAAGGACACCGTCGGCTTCGCACCGTCATCGGGCACGGAGCAGGCTGCGCGGTGAGCGGCCCGTCCCGGGCGGCCGGGCCGACCGGGCTCCGGCCTCAGCTCGCCGGGTGCTGGAACGCCTTGATGGCGTCGTTGCTGGCGTCGACCGGGCCAGGAACGCCACCTGACCCTTCTCCAGGTCCTTGCTGTCCGCGAAGCGGAACAACGTCACCGCCATCACGTCGCGGATCAGGTCCGTCTTGAGGTCGCCGAACAGCAGCGAGCGCGGAGGCGCCCATCGGCGCCAGAGGGGCCGGCCCTGGCTGTCCCTCAGCTTCTTGAGCGCCTCGAGGGTGGCGTCGTGGAACATGAACCGGCCGTCGCCGCGACAGGCCGGATCGACCGCATGCTCGAGGTCGTCGTAGGTGACCGCCCCGGTCCGGCCCGCCGCCGCGGTGACCACGCCGCGGGGCTGGCCGGTGCCGGTCGCGAAGTGCCGGTTGGTGATGCGGGTGGCGAGCGCCACGTTGATGGTGGGCTCGATGTCGACGCGGGGGTCCTGCAGCAGCTCGAGCGGCACCAACACGGTCTTCGAGCCGTACGTGTAGGCGCCGATGCTGACGGTGCCGAAGGCGATGTCCTGGCCGCTCGCCGCCAGACTCTCGCCGACGATCTCTCCCCCCTGGCCGGTCTCGTCACGGGCTTTTGCCGTGCGCTCCCCGCGCAGGGCTTGGATCGACTGCGTCATGATGGGGCGGCGTGAGAGGCCCAGAAACGCGAAAAGCGCCCCGATCGGGGCGCTGAACTTTGCAAAGCGGCTTGCAAACCGAGGGCCCGACACCCTCAAGAAGCAAGCCTAAGTGCTTGATTTGAATGGTCGGAGCGAGAGGATTCGAACCTCCGACCCCTAGTCCCCCAGACTAGTGCGCTAA
>NZ_LABZ01000073.1 GCF_001043955.1 Methylobacterium tarhaniae
GCCCCCGCCTCCGCTCCCGGCGCCGGTCGAGGTTGGCAGCGGCTGGTACCTGCGCGGCGACTATACGGCGAGCGACTTCCGCAACCCGAAGGACGATACCCTGCCGGGCACCGCGGGCGCCAAGCTCGTCGGCTTCCGCCTGAGCGACACCGATGGTTACGGCGGCGGCATCGGCTACCGCTTCAACAGCTTCCTGCGGGCCGACGTCACCATCGACGGGCGCACCCGCAGCCGCTTCCGCGACTATTCCTCGCGCACCAACTTCGTCGAGGGCTTCAACACCGAGGCCGGCAAGCTCGACGTCCTGACAGGCCTGTTCAACGTCTACGTCGATCTCGGCACCTGGTGGGGCTTCACCCCCTATATCGGCGCCGGCGTCGGCATGGCGAGCAAGCGCTTCCACGATTCCTGGACCGGCACCACCTGCTTCACCACCGCCTGTGGCAGCGCCGTGCCCGGCACCTTCCAGATCGGCGCGCAGGGGTTCGATGCGCGCGCCAACCACACCGCGATCGGCCTCGCCTGGGCGGCGATGGCGGGCATCTCCTACGAGATCGGCGCCGGCGTGAGCGTGGATGCCAGCTACCGCTACCTCGAGGTCGGCAAGGCCCGGACCGGCTTCGACGCTTTCAACCAGAACACCCGTATCAAGGATATCGCCGCCAACGAGTTCCGGGTCGGCCTGCGCTGGGCCTTCGGCAACGGCCTCGCGTTGCCGGGGCTGGGCGGCCTGACCTACTGATCGCCCCCGCCTCATCGTCGAACGGCCGATCGCCCGGTGTGCCCGCCACACCGGGCGATCGTCATTGTCCGGGACATTGCGGCATCCGTCAGGTATGCAACCAGGAATTAAGGTTACCCGAGCATGATGATGTCGGCGGCACGGCAAGTTTTGCCGATCGACATGCCGGGGGCGTCCCAGATGCGTTTCGCGATCGTTGGTCTTCTTATCGGCATGAGCAGTATCGCGCCGGTGACGGCGCGGGCCGCGGATCTCGATTTCGGCATCTTGCGGGGGAGTGCCTACGAGCCGGCCGCCGCTCCCTCCGCGGACATCTGGTAGGGCATCTATGTCGGCGGCCATGCGGGCTGGTCGAGCGCGAGCTTCGGCTTCGGTTCGGTCTACCAACCCGTAGTCGCCGATGTCTTGCGTGCGACGAGAATCGAGCAGGATCTCGGGGCATCGACGCTGCTCCATGCCGGCGACACGCGCCGGGACGGCGCGAGCTTTGGCGCTTTCGCGGGCGTGAACTACCAGTTCGACGAGACCGTCATCGGTGTCGAGTTCGACTACACGCATTTCGGTGTCACAGGCCGGGCGCCGCATGATGCGATCGGGCGCAGCACCGTCGGCAGCAATGGCTTCTTCAGAGCCGTCAACCTCGATGGGGATGCATCGACGCGCATCAACGACTACGCCACGGTCCGCGCCCGCTTCGGCTACACCGTCGGCGACTTCATGCCGTACGTCACAGGCGGCTTCGCCATCGGTCGCGCGCAGATCACCGATCGCGCATCGGTTCAGGGCTACGAATTCGATCAGGCGGCCTATCGCTCCAATCAGGCGCTCGCCGACGCCGCGCGGCGCGTGCCGGTCGTCAATGTCGGCTATCGCCAGTTCGATCCGGGCAATCCGGCATTCAATCCCTATTCTCCGGAGGCGGGCCAGCTCCTCGCCCCGATCGTGGTGACGCGCTCCAAGGAGAAGATCGTCGGCGGCGTCGCCGCGGGTGCGGGACTCGAATACGCCATCACGCCGAACCTGCTGCTGCGCGCTGAGTACCAATACGTGCTGTTCAACGATTTCGACGGCCACAAGCTGAACCTGAACACCGTGCGCGGGGGGGCAGCGGTCAAGTTCTAGGGCTGCACCCGTGAGAGTCGGGTGGGATGCCCCTTGGCCTACACGCGGCGCAGGCCTATGGCGGACGCCTTGCCGACTTCGATCGGAGTGAACGGCACGACCGTCATTCGAAGACCTCGTTTGCCTGAATGAGGATCGAGTCCGGAAACGAAATTCCCATCGCGTTCGCGGTTTTCATGTTCAATGTTAAATTGATTGCCTCTGGAATCTGAACGGGCAATTCACTGATTTTCTCGCCTTGCAAGATGCGATAAACGTACTGGGCGGCGCGTTCATACAGATTGACCTCGTCGACGCCATACGAGACCAAACCGCCGGTGGCGGTAATATTGCGATTGTAAGACATTGTCGGAACTTTGTGCTCTCGCGTGAGCGCGTTGATGAGATTTCTATTGTTTGTGTTGAAACTATCGTTCATCAGGACGATCCCGCCATGTCTCTGGCTGACGGCCAAGATGGCGGCGGCGATATCTCGCTCGCTTGCGACCGGCAGGGCATTCGGCTCGACGGCGAATTTATGGGCCGCTGATGTGAATGCCTCGATGTAGGACCGGGCATATGGCGCGGTCCTCGGATTGTAAATGATGGCGATGTTCGACAAGCCCGGTACGATTTCCTTCAATATCTCGACCCATTTCGCGCATAAGGTTGGGTCCGTGTTAATGAAGCCGGTTGCGTTCCGTTCAGGACGCGAGAGATGTGTCACGAATCCGCTTCCAACCGGATCCGATACGCTGACGAAGACGATGGGTATCTGCTTCGTCTCGGCGAGCATGGCTGATGTCGCCGGAGTCGTCGCAGACAATATGGCATCGGGGCGCAGCGCGGCCAGCTCTTTGGCGTAGGCAATCATGAGATCCATGTTTCCCGATGCAGATTTAATAAATAAATTTATGTTATAATGACTATTGCCTCCTAAATTCGATAACGTACTTTTAAATATATCCAATCGAGGCTTTATCTCGGCATCGTCGGGGGCGTAAGCCGTGATGATCCCGACCTGCCGATGGCTCGTCCTGGAACGGCTCTCGGCAAATCCCGCGCGCGAGAACAGGAAAGTTCCCAAGAGAGGGATACAGTCTCGCCTTCGCACGGCACGGCTCCTCGCTCGACGGCTGCGCGGATATAACCGGATATCATAGAGCGAGATCGAACTTGTATCAATCATAAGCCAGTATAGCGCGGCCGTTCCGGGCCTGGCCGCGACGTCTGCGGCCTCGGGATCCGCGCCGTGTCCGCTCGCGGCGCGGATGCGCGATCGGAGCGATCGACACTGGTCCGGTCTGGCAGCGTCGATGGTCGGGCTTGCGGGCGCGCCGCGGCCGCGCCACCCTGACGGGCCGCCCGGGAAGAGGCGGGAGACACGGGAGGATCCGGATGCAACGTCTGGCCGGCAAGGTCGCCCTGGTCACGGGCGGCGCGCGGGGAATCGGGCTGGCGATCGCGCGGCGCTTCGCGCGCGAGGGAGCGGCGGCGGTGATCCTCGCCGATATCGACGGGGCGGAGGCCGAGCGCGTCGCGCCGGAGAACCCCGCCTTCCATCCCTGTCCCCTCGACGTCACCCGGGACGAGGACTGGACCCGGGCCGTCGACCACACGGTGGCCCGCCATGGCGGCCTCGACGTGCTGGTCAACAATGCCGGGATCGCGGTGGTCGGGACGATCGAGTCGGTCACCCTGGAGGAATGGCATCGCGTCCAGGCGATCAATGTCGACGGCACCTTCCTCGGATGCCGGCACGCCGTTCGGGCGATGAAGCCGCCGGCCGGCCGCGGCGGGACGATCATCAACCTCTCGTCGGTCTCCGGCATCGTCGGCGGGCACAACCTCGCGGCCTACAACACCTCGAAGGGGGCGGTGCGTCTCCTCACCAAGTCGGTCGCGCTGCATTGCGCCCGGCAGAAATACGGCGTGCGCTGCAACTCGATCCATCCGGGCTTCACCGAGACCGACATGCTGCGCGATCTCGCCGCCGGCAGCCGCTACACGCCGGAGGCGCTCTCCGAGCGCCTGCGCGCCTCGGTGCCGCTCGGGCGCAACGCGGCCGCCGAGGAGATCGCCGGGCTCGCGACCTATCTCGCCTCGGACGAGGCCGGCTTCGTCACCGGGGCCGAGATGGTGATCGACGGCGGGGTCACGGCACAATAATCCCCCGTTCCCCAAAAGTCCGAGCGCAGCGGCAGGCAGGCCCCTCTACAGGTTGGCGATTCGCCGCTATTTGTATGCGCCGCAACAAAGTCCGACCGGAGACCTGACCGATGTCCGCCCAGGCCGCCCCCGCCCCGACCGATCTCGTCACCCTCGCGCAGGAGGCGGGCCTCGCCGCGAAGGCCCTCGCCGCGGACGCCGCCCGGCGCGTGCGCGCCGGACTTCTCGGCGCCGACGGCCGGCTCTCGCCCGAACGGCTGGAGACCGAGCAGCACGCCGCTCACGGACTCGCCTGGCTCTCGACCTATGCCGAGGCGATCACCCAGCTCGGCGCCTATGCGGCGCGCCTCACCGAGCAGGGCCGCCTGGGCGAGACCGAGACGCTGCTCGTGCGCATCGGGCTCGGCGAATACCTGGAGCAGCTCTTCGGCGGCATTCCGATGAGCCAGGGCGAGATGGTGCGCCCGACCTCGTCGCTGGGCCTCAAGGGCCAGGAGGTGGCGCGCCACCGCTCCGACGCCGTCGAGACCCTGATCGCCGAGGGCAACACCGCCGCGAACCGCGCCGCCCTGGTGCGGCTGATCCGCGAGGGCTCGGGCTCCGCCACGGTCGGCGACAGCGGCCTCGACGAGGACATGGAGGCGATCCGCGCCGAGATGCGCCGCTTCGGCCAGGCCGAGGTCGCCCCCCACGCCCATGAATGGCACCTCGAGAACGCCTACATCCCGCTCGAGATCATCGGCCAGATGGCCGAGCTCGGCGTGTTCGGCCTGACCATCCCCGAGGAATACGGCGGCATGGGCCTGCCGAAGATCTCGATGTGCGTGGTCTCGGAGGAATTGTCGCGGGCCTATATCGGCGTCGGCTCCCTCGGCACCCGCTCGGAGATCGCCGCCGAGCTGATCTTAGGGGGCGGCACCGAGGAGCAGAAGCAGCGCTTCCTGCCCAAGATCGCCTCGGGCGAGATCCTGCCGACCGCGGTCTTCACCGAGCCGAATACCGGCTCCGACCTCGCCTCGCTGCGCACCAAGGCGGTGAAGGAGGGCGATACCTGGCGGATCCACGGCAACAAGACCTGGATCACCCATCCGGTCCGCGCCGACCTGATGACCGTGCTGGTGCGCACCAAGCCCGAGGAGCCGGGCCACAAGGGCCTGTCGCTGCTGCTCGGCGAGAAGCCCCGCGGCACCGACGAGGATCCCTTCCCGGTCGCGGGCCTGTCCGGCGGCGAGATCGAGGTGCTCGGCTATCGCGGCATGAAGGAATACGAGCTCGCCTTCGACGGGTTCGCGGTGCCGGAGGCCAACCTCCTCGGTGGCGTCGAGGGCAAGGGCTTCGCCCAGCTGATGCAGACCTTCGAATCGGCCCGCATCCAGACCGCGGCCCGGGCCGTCGGCGTCGCCCAGTCGGCCCTCGATGTCGGCCTGCGCTATGCCGAGGAGCGGGTGCAGTTCGGCAAGCCGCTGGTCTCCTTCCCGCGGGTGGCCGACAAGATCGCCATGATGGCGGTGGAGATCAACATCGCCCGCCAGCTCACCTACTTCGCCGCCCACCAGAAGGACGAGGGCAAGCGCTGCGACCTGGAGGCCGGCATGGCCAAGCTCCTCGGCGCCCGCGTCGCCTGGGCCGCCGCCGACAACGCCCTGCAGATCCATGGCGGCAACGGCTTCGCCCTCGAATACCCGGTGAGCCGCCTGCTCTGCGACGCCCGCATCCTGTCGATCTTCGAGGGCGCGGCGGAGATCCAGGCGCAGGTGATCGCCCGGCGGCTGCTCGAAGTGCAGTAGCGGCCGGGCTCCGTCCGGATCGCAAAATAAGGAACGGCGCGCGGATGCACTCTGCGCGCCGTTCCTAACTTTGATGTGCGTCGTTTTACTTCGTGATCTTCACGGAAACCGGGTCGCTCGACGGGAAGGTCTCTTCCAGGCCCTCGTCGAGGCGCTCGTTGAGCTTGCCCTGCTGGTTCTCGGGCCGCGCCTTGTCCTGCGGGGAGGCGCTGTCGCGGCGAAAGCCGGGCTGGTCCTGGTTCGGGGTCTTTGTGTCGCTCACCGGATGTCTCCTCGTTCGGGGACGGCGTGCCCGGCTAACGCGCGGGGCCCGAGCCTGTTGCGTCCGCCAAGCTCTTAACGGGACGGTGGCGCCTCGCCGGCTAGGGATGTGCGGGTGAGAGGGCCCGCCCATGCATGTCGGCATCCTGACGAATTTCGCGACGCCGACGGGCGGCGCCGAAAAGGTCGCGATCGAATCCGCCCGCGGCCTCGCCGAGCGTGGCGTCGCCGTCACGCTGATCCACGGGGTCGACGGGCCGGCCGACCCGATGCTCGACCACCCCGGCATCCGTCGGGTGGGCTTGGGTCTCACCGATGTGTGGGAGCGGCCGGCCTGGCGCGGGGCGATCGAGGGGATCTGGAACCGCGAGGCCGCGCGGCGCTTGGGACGCGCCCTGGCGGCCCTGCCGGACAGGCCCGACGTGCTGCATCTGCACCAATGGACCCGCTCGCTCTCGCCGGCGATCCTCCCGGTGCTGGCGCGCAGCGGCCTACCCCTGGCGATCACGCTGCACGATTACTTCCTGGTCTGCCCGAACGGCGTCTATTACCGCTTCGATCGGGCCGAACCCTGCACCTTGCGCCCGTTCTCAGCCCGCTGCCTCGCGGCGTCCTGCGATCCGCAATCGCGCATCCACAAGGCGGTACGGGTGGCGCGGTACTTCGCGCAATGGGCGGCGATCACCCGCGACTTCGACCCGCGCTCGACCAATCGCGCCCGCGTCTCCAAGCGCGGCTTCGCTCCTCGGCCGATCGACCTGGTCCACGTCTCCGATGGCAGTCGTGCGCAGGTCGAACGCTTCGTCAAAGGCATCCCCTTCCTCCACCACCACTGCATCGACAACCCGGTCCGGCTCGCGCGCGCCGCGCCGGCCGATCCGGCCGCCGGAGACGCGGTCGCCTTCGTCGGCCGCTTCACCCGGGAGAAGGGGGCCGACCTCGTGGCGCAGGCCGCCCACCGGGCCGGGCTGCCGTCGCTGTTCATCGGCGACGGGCCGCTCGCGGATGAGTTGCGCGCCGTGCCGGGGGCCGAGGTGGTCGGCTGGCGTGCCCCGGCGGAGGTGGAGGCGCTGCTGCGCCGCCGGGCCCGGGCCGTGGCGGCACCGGCGCGCTGGCTGGAAACAGGCCCGCTGACGATCTACGAGGCGCTCGCCGCCGGGATTCCGGCCATCGCCTCCGACCGGGCCGGGGCGGGCGAGAAGATCCGGGACGGGGAGACCGGCTTCGTCACCGCCCCCGAGGTCGGGGCGCTCGCCGAGGCCTTCGGCCGGTTGCGGGACGACGCCCTGGTGCGCCGCCTCGGCGCGGCCGCCCATGTCCGCTACTGGTCCGCCCCGATGACGCTGGCCGCCCATGCGAGCGCCCTCTGCGATCTCTATGCGGGGATGACGGGTGCGGCCGAGGCGCCATCTTTTCAGCGCAGTGCTGTCATGTGAGAGAGCATCCAGACTGCGAACCCGATACCCGGAGCCGAATGCCGATGCGCCGCCCGACGACCTCCCTGCTGCTCGCCGCGCTCCTTCTCGGGGTCGCCCGACCGGCGGCCGCGCAGGCCGAGTCGGTGCCGCCCTACCGCGCCCTCCAGGACAACCGGGCCATCCCCGAATCCAAGGCGCAGGTGCAGCTCTCCTTCGCGCCGCTGGTCAAGCGCGCCGCTCCTTCCGTGGTCAACGTCTACGGCACCCATGTCGAGAAGCGCGCCGCGAATCGCGGCGCCATGGACGAGTTCCTGCGCCGCTTCTTCGGCGATGCCGGCCCGAACCTGCCGCAGGAGCGGGCGCAACGCTCGCTCGGCTCGGGCGTCATCGTCGATGCCTCCGGGCTGATCGTCACCAACAACCACGTCATCGAGAACATGAACGAGGTGAAGGTGGCGCTGAACGACCGGCGCGAGTTCGAGGCGCAGATCATCCTGCGCGACCCCCGCACCGACCTCGCCATCCTGAAGATCAAGAGCCCGAGCGGCGGCCTGGTGCCGATGGAGATCGGCGATTCCGAGCACCTGCAGGTCGGCGACTTCGTGATCGCCATCGGCAACCCGTTCGGCGTCGGCCAGACGGTGACGCAGGGCATCGTCTCGGCGCTCGCCCGCACCCAGGTCGGCTCGGCCGATTACCAGTTCTTCATCCAGACCGACGCGGCGATCAACCCGGGCAATTCGGGCGGGGCGCTCGTCGACCTCAACGGCGGCCTCGTCGGCATCAACACGGCGATCTACTCGCAGTCGGGCGGCAGCCACGGCATCGGCTTCGCCATTCCCGCCAGCATGGTCAGGGCGGTGGTGGAGACCGCCAAGGGCGGCGCCCGCACGGTGCGTCGGCCCTGGCTCGGCGCCCGGCTCCAGCACGTGACCCCGGACATCGCCGACAGCGTCGGCCTCGACCATCCGACCGGGGTGCTCGTGGCCTCGATGCAGCCCAAGAGCCCGGCCGAGGAGGCGGGGCTGAAGCGCGGCGACGTGATCCTGGCGGTGGATGGCCAGACCGTCGACGACCCGGAGGCCTTCGGCTATCGCTTCGCGCTGAAGGGCATCAAGGGCGAGACCAAGCTCACGGTCCTGCGCGGCGCCACCCGTACCACCGTGCCGGTGCGCCTCGGTCCCGCGCCGGAGACCCGCCCGCGCGACACCCTGAAGGTCAAGACCCGCTCGCCCTTCCTCGGCGCCACCGCCGTCAACCTGTCCCCGGCGGTGGCCGAGGACCTGCAGCTCGACCTGCCGGCCCAGGCCCAGGGCGACGGCGTGATCATCGCCGAGGTCGAGGGCGGCAGCCTCGCCAACCGGGCCGGCCTGCAGAAGGGCGACCTCCTGGTGGCGGTGAACGGCGCCCCGGTGACCTCGACCAAGGATCTGGAGCGCATGACCCGCGCCCCCGCCTCGATGTGGGAGGTGACGATCAACCGGGGTGGGCAGCAGCTGACGTCGGTGTTCGGGGGGTAGAGGCGGCAGCCGCAGGGTCATGACACCCTCCGGGTCATTCCGGGGCTCGCCGCAGGCGAGAGCGCGGAATCCGTCAGAACCGCGAATGTTTCCGCATCAAACTGATAACGTTCGCTTGGTCCTGCGGAATCGGCGGTTTTGGATCCCGGGTCCGCTGCGCGGTCCCGGGGTTGGGCCTGTGGGGGGGGAAGCGGGGGCGGGGGGTCGGCTCGGCACCCTGGTCGGGGGGGGTTCGAGCCCGCACCTCCCCCTCCCCCCCGAGGTGATCTCGTCCACCACCCACTCCTTCCCGCACCCCCCCCCCAGGGCGCGCGCGAACTCCCCCGGCCCGCCGTCCA
>NZ_LABZ01000074.1 GCF_001043955.1 Methylobacterium tarhaniae
ATCGCGGCCCGCGCCCGCTCCGTCGGCCCGCCCGCTTCGTCGAACAGCGGATCGGCCCCGTCCTGCGCGGCGTCGCGGCTGATCAGGTCGCTCGCCCCGTCGATCCCGAGCATCGCATCGCCCCCGGTCAGCGGGATCGCCGCGGCCTCCGCGGCGAAGCGCCAAGTGCCGGTCGGGCGCAGGCCGAGCGCGCGGTGCTCGGGGAAGCGCAGCAGCATCGGGGCGCCGTAGAGGGGGGCAGGGACGCGGCGGGGGAGGGGGGCGACGTCATGGGCTCGGTCTCGCGAGGAAGGGGCGGCGATACAAGGGGTCCGGACGGGGCTCAGCGCGGCTTGAGCGCGGCGTCGCGGGCGGCGGTGAAGCCGCGGAACGAGAACGGGATGGTCACCGGGCGGCGCGCCCCGTCCTCGAACTGGAGGCTGCCGCTGCCCGAGGCCGTCCGCAGGCTCTGCTCCAGCGCCTTGTCGGCCTCCAGCTCGGCGAAGCAGGCCTGGAGGCAGCGCTTGGACGCCATCGCCACCGGCGCCGCCTTCTCGCCGGCCGGGGCCGCGAGGGCCGCCGTCATCGCCGCCGCGACCACGCCGGCCCGCACGCCGTCGGCGACCGCCACGTCGAAATTTTAAGCAAATGCATGTACGAATTTCGATCTGCATAGTTCGGTGGAGGCCGTTCCGGGCTGCCTCTCCGGGTATCCCGGCGCCACCCGCGAGGGGGAATCGCCGGCCGGCCCGGCGCGTCCGGCCGTCACAGGGCGGTCGAGATGATGGCGGTGAGCGTCGCGACGGAGACGATGGTGGCGACGACGACCGTGGCCGCCGAGACTTCCATCATCGCGCCCGAGCGGTGCGCGAGGAGGAAGGCGTTCGCGCCCGTCGGCAGGGCCGCCGTCACGACCATGATGATCGCGGCCGGTTGCGGGACGGCCGCCGCCGCCACGGCCAGGCCCATGCAGAGCGGCATGACCGCGAGCTTGATGACCGTCGCGGCGAGGACCGGGGGGCCGATCGTGGCCCGGCGCAGAACGGGCAGCGAGGCGCCGAGGCTGATCAGCGCCAGGGCGGGCGCGGCCTGCGCGAGAAGCTCGAGGATCCGCCGCAGCGCCTCCGGCACGGGAAGGCCGGTCCCGTTCCAGGCGGTCGCCGCCATGATCGAGGAGATGATCGGGTTCTTGAGGCTGCCGAGGACCGTCTCCCGCACCGTGTCGAGGAGGCGGCGCCGGTGCTCGCCCCGGTCGAGCTCGACGAGGACCGTCGCCGCCGGAAGGAGAAGGAGCGAGTGGGCCGCGATGATCGACAGCAGGATGGCGAGACCCGCACCGCCCCAGATCGCGCTCACGATGGGGATGCCGAGGAGAACGGTGTTGCCGAAGGCCGCGTTCAGCCCGAAGACCGCCGCCTGGGCGAGGGTCATGCGCAGGAGCGCGATCCCGCCGAGGACCGACAGGGCGAAGACCGGCAGGGCGACCGCGAAGTAGAGCCCGATGACGTCGAGGCGGGGCGGGGTCCGGCTGCCGACGATCGACAGGAACAGCAGCGATGGCAGCAGGACCCAGAAGATCAGGCCCGTCAGCCCCTTCGTCTCGCTCCTGTCCACGATCCCGAACCGGATGATCAGGCGGCCGACCACGATGAGGCCGAAGACGGGGAGGATGACGGAGACGAGCGTCGACGCGATCGTCGCGAGCTGTGACATGCCTTCGAGAACCCATGCTGCCGGCGTCGTCCGCGACGCCCGGTCGGCGCCATCCGTGTCTCGCGGGGCCGGCCGACTCAAGCCCGCCGGGCGCGGAAGGGGTCAGCGTGCGGTCCGGCGCTGGAAGAGGCGCAGCACCGCATCCCCGCGGGCCACGGCATCGTCGAGCGCGTGCTGCGGCGTCTTGGTGCCGGCGAGCGCCGCCTCGATCTCCTCGGCCCAGAGGTCGCGGATCTGCAGCATGTTGCCGAGCCTCAGGCCGGCCGTGTCGCGGGTCGGTGCGCGGCGGGTGATCGCGTCGACCGCCACCTGGAGCATCGGGTTGCGCCGGTAGAAGCCCGTCGCCTCCGCGTCGGCGCGGGCCGCCCTGGTGACCGGCACGTAGCCGGTGTTGCGGTACAGGAGCGCCTGCGCCGGGAAGCTCAGCACGAAGTCCAGGAAGGCGGCGACGCCCTCGTAGTCCTGCGCGGTCTTTCCCTGCATGACGTAGAGCGAGCCGCCCCCCAGGATCGCGTTCTGCGGCGCATCGACGATGTCCGGGTAATACGGCATCGGCCGGATCGCCCAGCGGAACGTCTCCTGTGCGGCGATGGTCCCGTACAGGCTCGACGAGGTCAGGAAGATGGCGCACTCGCCCGAGACGAACCGCGCCTCGCCGCGATTGGTCCGGCCCGAATAGGTGTACGCGCCCTCCCGGTGGAGGTCGACGATGGCCTGCAGGTGCCGGACCTGGAACGGCTTGTTGAAGACGAGTTCGGCGTCGAAGCCGTCGAGCCCGTTCGCCCGGGTCGCGACCGGCCGGCCGTGCCAGACCGACAGCTGCTCGATATGGGCCCAGGTCGGCCAGGCGGTCGAGAGGGCGCAGCGGGACGGCTCCGCCCGCTTCAGGGCCCGGGCGGCCTCGAACACCTGCGGCCAGGTCTCGGGAAGGTGCCGGGGATCGAGGCCCGCGCGCTCGAACCGGTCGAGGTTGATCCACATCACCATGGCGGAGATGTTGAAGGGCAGCGACAGCATGCTGCCGTCGCGGGCGAGGTAGTTGGTGGCGATCACCGGCAGGAAGGCCTCCGGTGCGACCGCCCGCCCGGCCGCGCTCATCACCTCCGAGACGGGCTTCACGGCGCCGACCGCCGCCGCCATGGTGCCGTTGCCGACCTCGAAGACCTGCAGGATGTGCGGCGCGGCGCCGGCCCGGTAGGCCGCGATGCCGCCGTTGATCGTCTCCGCGTAGGGGCCCTTGTAGATCGTGATGACGCGGTAGGCGCTCTGGGACGTGTTGAACTCGTCGGCGATCCGGGCCACCAGGGCGCCGTTCGCGCCGTCGAGCGAGTGCCAGAGCTGAAGCTCGGTCGCCGCGCGGCCCGCCCCCGGGGCCGAGGCCAGAATCAGGCCGGCCAGGGCCCGGCCGATCGCGCGCCGGAGAGCGGGCGGCGATCGTCTCGTTCCGGGCCGCCTTCTTGGGAAGGTCATGACGACACGTCCTCGGGTGCAGATCACGACGACCCCTTCCGCTCAGCCGAGCTGTTGCGGCAGCTGGAGGCGCAGGCAGGTTCCCTGGCCGGCGACGCTGCGGATCTCCACGCTTCCATGCAGGCGATGCACGACCAGGTTGTGGATGATGTGCAGGCCGAGCCCGGTCCCGCCGCGGGCGCGGGCGGTGGTGAAGAACGGGTCGAAGACGCGGTCGAGGTGCCCGGGCTCGATGCCGGCGCCGTCGTCGCCGATGTCGATCAGGACCCGCGTCGGCTCGGCCCGCGCCGTGATGACGACCCTCAGGATGTGGCCCTCGCGCGCGCCGTGGTCGATCGCGTTCTTGACCGCGTTGGTCAGCACCTGGGCGAGCACGCCCGGATAGGTGTCGAGGCCGAGGGCGTCCGGGCAATCCGCCACGATCTCGTGCAGGCCCGGCCGCGCCAGCGCGCGCAGGCTCTTCAGGAGTTCCTCGATCCATGCGCCGAGATCGAGGACGCGGCGGTCCTCGAACACCTGATCGGAGGCGACCTGCTTGAAGCTGTAGAGCAGGTCGGAGGCCCGCATCAGGTTCGCGGTCATCAGCTGCGCGCCCTCCCGCATGCGCGCGGCGTGCTGCATCAGGCGCGAGCGCGTGAGCCGGTTCTCGTTCACCAGGGCCTCGAAGGCGGTCGCGTCGCTCTGGACCTGGGTGGAGGTGGTGAGCGCGATCCCGAGCGGGGTGCTGATCTCGTGGGAGACGCCGGCCACCAGCTGGCCCAGCGAGGCGAGCTTTTCCGAGCGCACGAGATCGTCCTGGGCCTGCCGCAGGGTGTCCAGGGCCGCGTCGGCGCGCCGGGCGGCGTCGCGCCAGCCCTCCTCGCGCCGCCGCAGCTCGGCGAGGAACGTGTCCGAGGCGCGGGCGATGTCGCCGAGCTCGTCGCGCCGCGCCGCGAGGCCGACGCGCGCGATGCTCGGGTCGGTCGTCGCCTTGAGCACGTTGCGCGTGAGCAGGCGCAGCGGCCGCGTGATCGAGCGCGCGACGCCGACCACCGCGGCGGTGCCGAGGAGCAGCGCTCCCGCCGCGCCCGCGAGGAGCAACCGGCGGATCGAGGCGCCGAAGCGGTCGGCATCGTCGATGAAGGCGCGGCTGAGCGCCCGGGCGTTCGTGCCGATCACGGCGTCGCGCCGGTTCATCTCGGCGATGAGGGCCTCCTGTTCGCGCACCTGGTCGACCGTGGCGGCGAGCTGCGTGCGCCAGCCCCGGATCGCCGCCGCCATGGTCGCCGCCGCCATGTCGCCCTTGAGGCCCGACGGCGCCGCGAGCCCCTCCGCGCGGCCGGCGAGGTCGGCCCCTTCGGTCACGACCGCCGAGGCCTCCTCGGCGCTGCGGCGGTCGAGGGCGGAGGCCGATTGCTGCGCGAGCCGGAGGGCCGCCAGCGCGATGCCCTGGGTCGTCAGCTCCGCCTCGTTCGACGACACGGAATGCCGGATCAGCGCGGCGACCTCCGCCTGGAGACGCCGCTGCGCCTCGACGTTCTCCCGGATCAGCCTGTCGCACCACGCGATCAGGGCGTGGCCCGACTGCGTGGCCCGGGTCAGCTCGAACCCCTCCGCGATGACGCGGTTCAGGCCGGCATCGTTCTGGCTCCGGTTCCGGTAGGAGCGCAGCAAGGCGGCCAGCTGGCCGGCCTCGGCCTGGCGCTCGGCCCCGGCGAGCACGGCGTGCAGCTGCGCGCCCGTGCGGTCGAGGAGCTGGATGTCGGCGGCCAGCTCGTCGAACTCGACCTGGAACACGGGCTGGCCGATGCGGGTCTTGTTGAGCTCGACCGCCGAGATCGCCTCCCGCAGGTCGCGCAGGGCGCTGACGACCTGCTGGTTCGTCTCGAGGGCGGCATCCCGGGTGGTGAGGACGGCGACGAGGCGCGCGTTCTCGTCCTGCTGGCGCCGGCGCTCGGCATCGGTCAGCGCGACGAGCATGTCGGCCCGCCGCACCATCCCGGCCGCGGCGATCTCCAATTCGCCCTCCAGGTGCGCGAGCTGGCGCATCTGCTCGACCTGCGCGGCGAGGTCGCGGCGAACCGTCGAGACCCGCAGGGTCTGGTCCTCGGTCCGGGCGATCCGTTCGAGCTGCGCGAGCCGGCCGGAGGCCTCCGCCGCCAGGGACGCGAAGCGGTCGCGCGCCGCCGCCCGGGCCGTGGAGAGACGGCCGACATAATCGTCGCGGGCTTTACTGAGAAAGGTGAAGGTGTGGAACGTCTCGCTGGACAGAACGGCCCCGTCGCGCGCCCGCTCCGCCTCGATCAGAAGCCCCCAGGCCGCCAGGGCGATGATCATCGCGATGACGACCGGGATCGCACCGACGATGAAGACGCGGCGAGCAACGCCGGACAATCGGAGACAGCGCAACCTGGGACGACGCTCAGTGCAGAAAGGGATCTAAGTCTTGCAAGACCGGCAAACCGCTGTCCAGCCATGCGGGCGTGACTCCGCTCCACATCGGACGATTCGTGCCGGAACCTGCCGAAACCCGGCGCCGGACGAGTCCGGGCGGCCCCGGCCTTCATTCACGACGGGCCTTCGCCGACAGGGGGCCGCCGGGCACCCGCGGGCCTCGCCCGGGTGCGCCGGCACTCACCGGACCAGCGTGTCGGTCGCGGCCGCGAAGGCGACGCGCGGGGTGGCGAGCGCGAAGCTGGCGATCCGCTGGCCCGAATGGCCGACGAGCTTCAGGGTGACGGGCACGCCAAGTGCCACCATCCCTCCCGCCGCCATCCCTCC
>NZ_LABZ01000075.1 GCF_001043955.1 Methylobacterium tarhaniae
CCGCGCCTGCGGGGAACACAAGACCGAGCACTAGGAGCGCGTTGCGTCATGCGGTTCATCCCCGCGCCTGCGGGGAACACGAGTCGAACCCGCCGACCCGGAACGGCGGCCACGGTTCATCCCCGCGCCTGCGGGGAACACTGCCGTCAGAGAGAGAACGGAACAAGAACAAACGGTTCATCCCCGCGCCTGCGGGGAACACTTCCCCGGCCACGAGCCGCGGATCGCCGACGACGGTTCATCCCCGCGCCTGCGGGGAACACGACTGCGTCGGGTCGGGCAGTCTGGCTGAAGGCGGTTCATCCCCGCGCCTGCGGGGAACACCAGCGACGAGGCGAGGGCCGAGGTGCGGAGAGCGGTTCATCCCCGCGCCTGCGGGGAACACTCATCAGCGCCGAGGCCGAAGTCATCGCTGACCGGTTCATCCCCGCGCCTGCGGGGAACACGAAGCCTCGCCCCTTCGCCTCGGTGTAGATGTCGGTTCATCCCCGCGCCTGCGGGGAACACTCTTCGTGGAAGTGCTTGATACGCTTCACCTTTCACGATGTCAAAGAACCCACCGACGTTTCCGCTCCGTTCCGGACCCGGTCAGAGCGGGGTCTCGTCGGGGTGGAAGGCGACCAGGGGGAGGCCGTCGAGGTCCACCGGCATGCGGCGGTTCTGGCCGCAGGTGTCGAAGGCGTAGCCGAAGTCGGTCTGGGCGGTCCAGGCGATGACGCCGTTGCCCTCGCCGATGGCGGCCTGCACCTCGGCCCAGATCCGCTCGCGGGTGCGGCGGGAATAGTGGCCGACATAGACGCCCGCCCGCACCTCGACGAGCCAGACCGCGAGGCAGCCGCGCAGGCGGGGCGGCGCGTTCTCGACCACCACGACCATCATCGGCGCACGATCCTCATCCGCGATGGCCCCCGTCGCCGGAGGGCACTTCGGTGAAGGCGGGGGGTTGGGCGTCGGCGGGCTCGCCCGGGGGCGGCAGGCCGCCGGCGGCCAGCACGTCCTCGATGCTTGGGATCAACCGCTCCAGGAGCTTGGTCTTGCGGAAGATGTCGCGGCATTCCCGCCGCACCACGCCCTCGACCGAGCCCTGGAGCGGCTGCCCCTTGGCGACGCGGCCCGCGACCTTGAAGGCGACCGGCACCACGGTCTCGAACTTGAACAGGTCGGCGACGTCGTACACGAACGAGAGCGGCCGGCCGGAATGCAGGAAGCCGATGGCGGGCGCGTAGCCGGCGGCGAGGATCGCGGCCTCGGCCAAGCCGTGCAGGCAGGCGGTGGCGGCCGAGAGGCAGCGGTTGGGGATGTCGGCGGCGTCCCAGTCGCCGCGGTCATAGGCGCGGCGGCGCCAATCCACGCCGTTCTGCTGCGCCTGGATCTCGTAGAAGCGGCGCACCCGGGCGCCCTCGATGCCGCGGAGCTGGTCGACCGAGCGGCGCTCGGGCGCCTCCTCGTCGAAGCGCAGGGCGAACATGCGCCGCACCACCTTGAGCCGGGCCGACTCGTCGAGGGCGAGGCGGGCCTGCCAGAGCAGCCGGTCGGAGCGGGCGCCGCCGGGCTGGCCGGCCGCGTAGACCCGCACTCCGGCCTCGCCGCACCAGACCAGCAGCGTCCCGGCCCGCGCCGCCAGCGCCACCGCCGCGTGGCTGACCCGAGTGCCGGGCTCCAGCATCAGGCAGACCAGGCCGCCGACGGGGATCTGCGTGCGCACCCCGCGCTCGTCCACCACCACGAAGGCGCCGTCGAGTACGTCGAGCCGGCCCTTCTCGATGAAGACCAGCGAGGCGCGGTCGCGGATCGGGATCGGCTTCGGCGGGGCGAGGCCGGGGAGGGCGGAGGCGCTCACGGCCGGCGGATCAGCATCAGGCCGCAGCCGAAGGCCTTGGCCCGGCCGAAGCCTTTTGGGAGTTGGGCGAGGAACTTCGCCGGATCCTCGACCACGATCTCGCCCTCGAGATCGAAGGTCGTGAAGGCGACGGCCGGATGCTTGTGCCGGGGATTCTTCTTCAGATCCTTGCGCCGCGGCGTCTCGCGCAGGCGCTTCTCATCGTAGGGCAGGCGACGCTGCACGTCGCCGTCGATCGTCAGCACCGGCCGCGCGACGCCCTTCGCATCGGGCGCGGTCACCGGGCGGAAACCGGATCGTTCGCCCTGGCGGGCGAGCCAGTCGCCGATGACCTCGCGCTCGACCTCGAGCCGCAGCTCTCGTCGCTTATCGGGCGACAGCGCGTTCAGCGGCGGCTGGTGATTCTTCAGCCGGTGCCAGACCGGATCGACCCGCATGCCCCGCTCGCCCTTCGTCTCCGACGGGACGCTGAAGGACGGCGCGGCCCGCAGGCGGAAGCGCAGGGTCTGCCCCGCCGAGAGGGCGGGCGCGAACGGCTTGCTCTCGACCTCGAACAGGCCGCCGCCGCCCGACGGTTCCCTTGCCGAGAGCACCAGGAAGGTGGTGCGCTGCCAGGCCGAGCCGCCATCCTCGCGCCAGAGGAAATCGCGCTCGCGATCGGGAGAATCCGCGAAGAGCGACCAGATCAGCCGGTGCCCGGCGGCGATGCGGGCATCGTCGTCCTCCGGCAGGAGCAGGCGCGCAAGCGCAGCGGTGTCGGGGGCGTGGCGCAGGCGCACGCGGCTGAGGAAGAGGCTCACCTTTCGGCCTCCGGCTCCGGGCGGATAGGACGGGCGACGATCTCGTCGCGCAGGCCGAATTGCCGGCGCACCCGGCTCGTCACCCGGTCGCGGCGGCGCTCGATCCGGGTCGCCCGGTAATCGGGGACGAGCAGGTCTTCGAGGTCGGCATCGGCGTAGACGACGGCCCTGTCCCAGTCCTCGTCCAGCCGCAGCGGCGCGAACGGGTAGGGCTCGCCGTCGGCCATCCGATGCGTCGGCTCGCTCGCCAGATCCAGAAGGGCGGCGAGGCTCGCGACCGCGTCGAGGCAGCGGGGCGCCGGCGGACGGCCGAGCGGGCAGGACTTGCGGCCGAGATAGAGCGTGTAGGCCGGCCGCCGCAGGGCCTCGGCGATCGCCGCGGGGGCGGGGCCCTCGGTATCGTGGAGATGCACCAGCCCCACCTCCACCCACAGGTCCTCCCGGTAGTCGCGGCTCGACAGGAGGGTGTTGAGGCGGTGCGAGGGCCGGTCCAGGGCCTCGCGGCGGGTGGCCCAGGCGGCTTTGCGCTCGGCCGGCGGCGCCTGGACGGTGTGGTAATCGGTCATCAGGGACCCTGAGCGCCGCACCCGCTGGACGAGGCCGTAGCCGCGGTCGAGGGCGGCGTGCTTGTCCTCCGCGTCCCGGTCGTAGCCGAGCGCCGCCGCGACGAGGCCGAGGATCGCCGAGCGGCCCGGCCGGTCGAAGCCGCCGCGGCGCTCCCCGACCGCGAGGTCGCCGAGGCCGGCGAGCGGCGCGTAGAGCGTGAAGGCGAGGCCGGCGGGCATCAGCGCGTCGCGTAGGCGATCAGGCGCTTGAGGCTGCCCTCGCCGGTGAGCACGTTGAAGACCGGCCACGCCTCGTCGTTGCCGCGCCAGCCCTCGGGGTTCTTGTCGCGCCGGCTCTCCGGCAGGTCGTAGGCGGCCCGGAAGCCGTTGCGCGTCGCCTCGAAGGCCGCGATCGAGCTGGCGAGCACGTCGTCGCCGCCGACCGGCTTGAGGAAGGCGGAGGCCAGCGTGTGGGGCGCCCCGTCGGAGACCTCGACGAGGCCGTAGCTCGCCAGCGCCCGGCTGGCGAAGCTCGCCTGCTTGCCCTTCGGCCCCACCGTCGCGGCGGCGTGGATCAGCGCCGCGAGGCCGCGCTTGGCGAGGTCGGCATCGCCGCCGAGGTTGCGGGCCAGGAGATCCCGGTCGATGCAGAGATAGAGATAGAAGGTGCCGGCGCCGAACCCCGCCTCGCCGACGAAGCCCGCCCCCGCATCCTCGTCCGGCGTCTTCAGGTCGTCGATGGCGGTATAGTAATCGTCCTCGACCACCGCCCGGTGGGTGGTGACGGCGTGCGCCACCTGCACCGCCGCCTCGCGGTTGAAGTCGGGGTCGTCGGCCAGCATCCGGCCGAACATGCCGATATCGACCGCGCCGTCGACCGACCGGAGCAGCGGGGTCTTGGTCAGATCGATGGTCTCGCCGCCGGCGATCCGCTCGGCGAGCGCCAGGGCGTCCGCCCGCTCCTCGGCCGAGACGAAGACGAGCTGCTCGATCCGGGTCGGGTACTTGTCGCCCTCGCCCTTGATCTTGCCGAACACGTCGGCGACCTCCCGGGCCGCCTTGCGGGCCGCGGCCTCCGCCACGCCCCGCTTCAGGAGGTGGCCCTCGATCTCCTCGCCGAGGCGCTGGGTGCGCTCGCCGAGATGGCCCTCCAATGCCGCCTTGAAGGCGGGGGAGGTGCGCCAGGCCCGCTTGAGCGCCTGCGAGGACACCCGCAGCCGGTCGACATTGCCGAACCGCGCCGTCTTCGGCCGGCCCGTATCGTCGCGGTTGAGGTTGGCGGGCGGATAGGCGGTCAGGAGGTGGAGCTGCACGAAGGTGGTCATGGCGGGCTCAGGCGAGAGAGGGGGCGTCAGGCGGCCGGGGGGCTCGCGGGCTCGGTGGGCTGTCCAGGCCGGCGATGGCCGGCGGCGTGGTACTCGAAGGCGAACATCGCCCGGGTTTGGTCACAGCGCTCGGGATGCAGCCAATTCAGGATGGTCACCGCCAAAGCGCCGACATCGACGGCAGGATTGTTGCCCAAGACATCGATCGCGCGCCGCATCTGCCGCAGCAGGTCTTCAGGGTCGCGGGCGGCCATGAGGCGCTTGAGCCGCATGCCCGACAGCACGGGCTTGGGCTTGTCGTCAGCCTTGGCCTTATCCTTGCCGGTCCCGTCCTCGCTCTGTCCGGATTTCGGACGAGGCGATCCGAGGACCGTTTCGAGCTTGAGATCAGGCTTGTGGGCCCTGACGCGGGCGATCACGCACGCGACCACGGCAACCGGCACCAACCTGTCAGCCGCATGCTCATGCTTGAAGTCGAGCCCGCGATAAAGCTCGAACACGACCGCCTCATCGAGCACATCGAATGGAGATGAGGCACGTCGCAACCGAGCGATCGAGCCCTTGTCGAACAATTTTTCCCTATTTTTTATGTTATCATCTGACGGAATGCGGCCCCACCACTCTCGCGCCGCGGTGTTCCTCTCAGACGATTTCGCGGTTTTGGGAGAGTTGCTCACTTCGCCTTCTTCCCCTTGGATTCGGGTGGCGACAAGCCGAGGCCCTTGTACAGAGTCTGGCCGAGTTTGCCGTAGCCGTACATCGCCCAGCCGAGTTCGTTTCGCGCCTTGACACGCGAAGCCGCGACGTTCTCGCGGAGATCGACGAGATCCTTGACCGGCACGAGTTCGTCGAAGATTGCCAACACGCTCCGCTGCAACACACCGAGCCACGCATCGAGCGTCGGCTGATGTGTCATGCCGCCCATGAGGCCCGCATCCGGCAGGGCCTTTGCCAACTCTTCCAGCTTCCGGCCGAACACGGCTTCCGTCCGCTCCCAGAAGCGTCCACGTCCGAGATCGAGCAACCCACCCTTCTCCAGCGCCAGCGCCAGCTTGAGGGCGACGCGCAGGATGAACTCGGCCTCGAAGGCGCCCCGCACCATCAGCCGCACGGTATGATCGTAGGGCCGGAACTCCGCCTTGCCGACGAGGTGCAGCGGCATCTCGCTCTCGACGAAGTCCCGGGCCTTCATGTTGTCCATGTCGTAGCCGGCGGCGATCAGGCGGGTGCCGAGGCGGACCGAGGGGTCGTCGCAATCCAGGAGGCGGTCGATGCCCTTGCGCACCGCCGCAGCCGGACGCCGCCCGGTCTTGCCCTCCTCGTCGTCGACGACGAGGCCGACCCAGTGGCGGTAGCCGATCCGGCCGGGTTGGCCGTGCAGGGGCAGCCAGGGCTCGCCCGGCTTGGTGCGGTAATGCGGCGAGAGCGGATGCGTGAAGCCGGCATAGCTCGTGCCGTGCGGCCGGGTGCGGTAGCTCCGGACCACCAGCGGGTCGATGCGGCCCGTCAGGTCGCAGGGGCGCCCCCCGGGATTGGCCTCGACGACGAGGCGGATGCGGCGCGGCAGGCCCCAGAAGGCCTGGAGCGGATCGACCTGATCGGACGTGGTCGGCTGCCCCTTGTCCGAGACGCGGGTCGGGACGAGCCAGGGAAACACCCGCTCGGGCACGGGCTCCCCGTCCGTCCGGGACGGCACCGCGAGCCAGAGGCTGGACCACAGCGGCACCGCGGCGGCGCGCAGCTCCTGCGCCGTGCGGGCCTTGCGCGCCTCGGCCGATCCCGGGATCAGCAGGGTGGTGAGCGGGCCGCCGCCCCGCACCGAGACGCGGTGGCCCGCCCCGCCCGAGGGGGCATAGGTCTGCAACGTGAACAACGCCATGGCGGCCCCGGCCCGCGACAGGGTCTCGACCCCGCCGCGGCGGACGAAGTGATCGAGGTTGCGTTTCACCGTGTTGGCGCCCGGCGCCTCGATCAGCAGCTGCGACACCGGCACGACCTCGCCGGCGATGTCCTCCGCATCCTGCCCGAAACGCGGCCCGTCGCCGTCGAGCACGAAGGCGCGGGCGAGGGGGGCGAAGGCGGCGTCCAGCTCGGCGGGTTTGGGTGGCGTCTCGAACCAGGCCGACCAGGCGGCGTCTTTCGCCCGGGCGCCGCAGGCCACCGCCAGGAGTCCGATCCAGAATTCCCGCGTCGCCGCATCGAAATCCGCCCGGCCCCAGGCCGGGGCGACGACCGGGTTGTCCAGGATACCGTCGGTGATGGCGGCCGGCCGGATCAGATCCGCCTCGCCATTTGCCCGCAGGACGGGGATCCAGGCCTCGGTCAGGAGGGAGAAGGGCGGGACCACGGCACTTCCTGGGCGAATCGTTCTTGGTTCGTCTCAGGCCACGGTTGCACGTCCGGCGACGCTGCGGAAGCGTGAAGCCGAGCTTCTTTTGGAATTCTGTTTTCCGTGCCGTGCCGCGCCTCACGCAGCCGTCAGCCGGCGCGCGGCCTCCGCCAGCACCTCGTTCATCCGCGTCTGCCACCCTGGCCCCGTAGCCTTGAACGCGGCCAGCACCTCGGGCTCGACGCGCAGCAAGATCGGCACGCGCTTGACCGCGGCCTTCGGGCGCCCGCCGCGGCTCTTGAGGGCGGCGAGATCCGGCGGCAGATCGGCCGGCCCGAGCCGCAGCCGGGACGATTCCTCGGGTGTCAGCGGGGGAGTGTCCGACACCTCGTCCCAATCGTCTTGCGTGTAGTGCGGGTTCGGCACGTAGCCGGGCGCGTGCTTAGCGGAGTGCGTCATAGGCAGCCCCCTCATTGCGGTCGGCTCGGCGGATGCTGACGCGGCTCGTCGCCTCCGCGCCGGGTTGCGAGACGATCACCACGACGACGGTGACATCGTACCAAGTGCCGACCAGCATGTGCCGGGCGCGGCCGGTGCGGCTCGGCGGTGGTTCATCCCCGCGCCTGCGGGGAACACTGGCGGATCCGACTGAGGAGCGTGTCGATGATCGGTTCATCCCCGCGCCTGCGGGGAACACATCAAGGCTCTCCTGAAGCCCACCCCGGGCGGCGGTTCATCCCCGCGCCTGCGGGGAACACCTGACGATCGCCGTGGTGACGATGGTCAACGGCGGTTCATCCCCGCGCCTGCGGGGAACACGTGGTCTGGTTGAGGCCAACGCCACCGTAAAACGGTTCATCCCCGCGCCTGCGGGGAACACTCCTGGCCGAGCTTCGTGACAACGGCATCCCGCGGTTCATCCCCGCGCCTGCGGGGAACACCGAGGCGCGCGACGCGCTCAAAAGCCGGCGCGCGGTTCATCCCCGCGCCTGCGGGGAACACTCTTCCGAGAAGCCATTGATCCGGCTCGCGTTTCACGATGTCGAAGAGCGCACCGACGATCACGGTCCGTTCCCGGGCGGGCGTGCAGCCCGCCGGAACCGGTCCCCGGACAGACGTAGCGGGTTTCCGATCACCCGGAAAGCGGCTCGCAGTCGCCTCCGCTGTGTTTCCGATATTTGACAATCGTCTATCATAGGAGATGATCGCGGCACGACAGGAGCCGCGCCATGCCAGCCCACGCCACGCCCTCTTTCCACCCCGTGAGGGCCGCCCGATGACCGGCGCGGCTCTCCTCTGCCTCGTCGCGGGGGCGGCCCTGGTGGTGCAGAACGCGCTGATGGGGGCGATCGTGGCCCGGGGGACCGGCCTGACCGGGGCGCTCCTGTGCAACTCGCTGGTCGGGCTGTCGCTGCTCGGGCTCGTCGAGGCCTGGCGCAGCGGCCCGGCCTTTCCGCTGCGCCTGGCGGAGCGGGCGGAGCCCTGGTTCCTGGTGCCGGGGCTGCTCGGCACGCTGGTCGTCGCCGCGAGCCTCTACGGCTACCGCCAGCAGGGCGCGACCGTCACGGTGGCGCTGGTGGTGTCGGGTCAGCTGGCGGCGGGGATCGCCGGCGATGCGATGGGGCTCACCGGCCGCAAGGGCGGCCTCGGCCCGGAAACCTGGATCGGGGCCGCGCTGCTGGTCGCCGGCGCGGTCCTGATCCTGCGGGGGCGGGGTGCGGCTTGACGGGAGGGTACCGCCTCCGCGTCAGCCCCGGCCGCCCCGGGGCGCCTCCGTGGCGGCGGCGGCGAGGCCGTCCGGCGCTGCGCCGGGGCCGAGCAGGTTGACGGCGACGTGGAGGCCGATGGCGGGTCCGAAGACCAGGGCCAGCATGAGAAGAAGCACGGTCACGACGCTGCGGTCGCGGGTGGCGGCGGCGCCGGAGCGGGCGCGCATCGTCATCAGGGTCATGGCTCACCTCGTTCGACCGGCCGCATCGGCGCCGGTCGCGGGCGAGCCCGATCAGCGATCAGGCGCGGGTCACGCGAGGCGGTACCGAGGCGGCGCGGTCCGTCGACTACTGTCGCTGGGCATGGGGGATGAAGGATTCCGGTGATGCCGCACGCGGCCGATTCGTCGGCCACGCACGGACCTGGGCGAAATGCGTGCGAACCCCCGCCGCGTCAAGGGGCGCGTCATGCTTTTTCCCTGCTGCGGGCGCGGGGCCACGCCCCGCCGGGTGCAGGCCTCCTTCCCCGGGCGCTCCGAGGCGCAGGATCCCTTTGTTATCGCCGCAATTCTTTGCCACAAGCCGGGAGGCCCCTGCCGGGCGCCCCTCTGCCGAAGACCAGCCCGCCACGAGCCAGCCAGCCCTTCATGCCCGATCCTGTGCTTCCATCCCCCGACGACGCGGCTCCGGTCCCGACCGGCGTGCCGGGCCTCGACCACATCCTGGAGGGCGGCTACGCGGCCAACCGCGCCCACCTGATCGAGGGGCGGCCGGGCTCGGGCAAGACCACCCTGGCGCTGCAATTCCTCCTCGACGGGGCGCGGCTCGGCGAGCGCTGCCTCTACATCACCCTCTCGGAGAGCCGGCGCGAGCTGGTCTCGGTCGCCACCCGCCACGGCTGGTCCCTCGAGGGCGTCGAGATCTTCGAGCTGGTGCCGCCCGAGCTCAGCCTCGATCCGCGCCAGCAGCAGAGCCTCGTCCATTCCTCCGACCTCGAACTCGGCGAGACCGTGCGGCTCGCCATCGCGGAGATCGACCGGATCAAGCCGCAGCGCGTGGTGTTCGACAGCCTGTCGGAGATCCGCCTGCTGTCGCAGGGCTCGCTGCGCTACCGCCGCCAGGTGCTGGCCCTGCGCAGCTATCTCCTGATCCACGACACCACCGCGCTCCTCCTCGACGACCTCACCGCCGAGCAGGACGACCTCAACCTGCACAGCCTCTGCCACGCGGTGATCCAGCTCGAGCAGCTCGCGCCCCTCTATGGCGGCGAGCGCCGGCGCCTGCGGGTGATCAAGATGCGCGGCACCCATTTCCGCGGCGGCTACCACGACTTCGTCATCCGCCGCGGCGGCCTCACGGTGTTCCCGCGCCTGATCGCGGCCGAGCATCACCATTCCTACGACATCGACCGCCTCGGCAGCGGCAATGCCGGCCTCGACGCGCTGCTCGGCGGCGGGCTCGACCGCGGCACCAGCACGATGCTGCTCGGCCCCTCGGGGGTCGGCAAGTCCTCGACCGCGCTCGCCTACGTGACGGCCGCGCTCGCGCGCGGCGAGCGCGGGTTGATCCTGAGCTTCGACGAGCCGACCGGGATCCTGATGCGCCGCGCCGCCGGCCTCGGCATGGACGTCGCGGGAGCGATGGCGGACGGGCACCTGCGGGTCGAGCAGATCGACCCGGCGGAGGTCTCGCCGGGCGAGCTCGCCGCGATGGTGCGCGACGCCGTCGAGCGCGAGGGCGTGCGCCTGGTGCTGATCGACTCGCTCACCGGCTACCAGAACGCGATGCCGGGCGAGCAGTATCTCCTGCTGCAGATGCACGAGATCCTGACCTACCTGAACCAGCAGGGCGTGACGACGCTCCTCGTTCTGGCCCAGCACGGCCTCGTCGGGCAGATGTCGGCGACGGTCGATCTCACCTACCTCAGCGACACCGTGGTGCTGTTCCGGTTCTTCGAGGCGGATGGGCACTTGCGCCGGGCGGTGTCGGTGGTCAAGAAGAGGGTGGGGCCGCACGAGGACACCATCCGGGAACTTCGGATCGCCGGCGACGGTTTGCGTGTCGGCGAGCCGCTGGCGGGCTTCCGGGGCGTCCTGACCGGCGTGCCGAGCTACCACGGTGCGCCCGGCCGCCTGCTGGCCGAGCGCGAGCAATCCGAGCAGGATCGGCCAGGCCGGGATAGTCATGAGAGAGAGTGATCCCCCGGTCCTGATCCTGGCCCCCGCCGGGCGCGACGCCGCGGTGGCGGCCACCATCCTGAACGAGGCCGGCCTGCGGGCGGAGGTCTGCGCCGACATGCCGGCCCTCGTCGCCCGGCTCGACGAGGGCAGCTGCGCGGTCCTGACCGAGGAGGTCCTGCGCTCCTCCGACCGGCACGCGCTGGCCGCCTACCTGGCCGGGCAGGAGCCCTGGTCGGACTATCCCTTCGTGCTGCTCACCCTGCGGGGCACCCCGCCGGATGCGCGGCTGATGGATTCCCTCGGCAACGTCACCCTGCTGGAGCGGCCGTTCCATCCCGCCACCCTGGTGACCGCGACCCGCTTCGCCGTGCGCGCCCGCCGGCGCCAGCGCGAGGCGGCGGCCTTCCTTCACGAGCGCCAGCAGACCGCCGAGCGCCAGGCCCTGCTGATCCGCGAGCTGCACCACCGGGTGAAGAACACGCTCGCCACCGTGCAGGCGCTGCTCGGCGCCTCGGCGCGCAGCGCCACCAGCGTCGACGAGTTCTACCAGGGCTTCTCGGCCCGGGTGATCTCGCTGGCCAAGACCCACAACCTCCTGACGGAGGATTACTGGCAGATGGCCTCGCTCCAGGAGATGCTGGAGAACGAGCTCGGCCCCTATAACGACGAGGCCGGCAAGCGCATCGCGCTCAAGGGGCCCGTGGTCGAGCTCACCGCCGACCTCGCGGTGCCGACCGGCATGGCGATCCACGAGCTGACCACCAACGCCGCCAAGCACGGCGCCCTCTCGGTGCCCGAGGGGCGCATCACCGTGGCCTGGGACGTCGACCAGGGCGAGACCGGCCGCCGCCTGCGGCTCGACTGGACCGAGCGCGGCGGCCCGCGCACCGCGGAGCCGACCCGCAAGGGCTTCGGCTCGACCCTGCTGCAGCGGGTGCTCACCATGCAATGCGGCGCCGATATCCGCTTCGACTTCAAGCCGACCGGGCTGCATTTCCGGATGGAGGCGCCCCTGATCGAGCACCGGACGGTGCCGCACTACTGACGCGCGATCCGGCCGAGGCGCGTCACGCCGCCCCGGCAAGGAGCGTGGCCGCCACCGCCTCGGGGGTGGCGAACAGGTGGGCCGGCCCCGCCGCGGCGAGGGCCGCCTCCCGGGTGTAGCCCCAGGTCACCGCCCCGAAGGCGAGGCCCGCCCGCGTCGCGGCGTCGTGGTCGCGCAGCTCGTCGCCGAGGCAGAGCACGGAGACCGGGGGGATCCCGCTCGCCCGCACCACGGCCCGGAACCGCCGCGCCTTGCCGAAGACGGCGGCGCCGCAGGCGTAGCGGTCGATCAGGCCGGCGCTCTCCGGCCCGAGCACCCGGCGCACCACGTCCTCGCGGTTCGAGCTGACGAGCGCCAGGCCGACGCCGCCGGCCCGCAGGCGAGCGAGCAAGGCGGGAATGCCCGGGAACGGCGCGAGGTCCCCGGCGTCGCGGGCGGCGAGGCCGCGCATGTGGCGGGCGATCAGCGGCAGCTTCCAGCCCGGCACCCCGAGACGCCGCAGCACCGCCCGCGCGTCCAGGGCGCGCAAGCCCTCGACCTCGTCGGGCGAGGGCCGGCGGAAGCCGTAGCGGTCGGCCACGCCCGGGAGCACCCGGGCGAACCACGGGAAGGTGTCGGCGAGGGTGCCGTCGAAATCGAGGATGACGAGCCGGTAGCGCGGGTCACTCTGGCCGGCAGCGCGTCCGCCGGCCCGGTCCGCTACCAGCACACGCGGGGCAGCCGGCGCTTCCAGCGCTGGCCGATGCGCAGATCCTCGTCGCCGGTCCGCCGCTTCACCCGCGGGCGGATCTCGCCGGCCTCGGGAGCCTGCGCGGCCGCCTCGGCCTTCGGGGCCTTCGGGACCTCGATCCGGGGCGCGACCGGCACGGTGATCGGCGCAGGCGCCTGGATCGGGGCCTCGTCGGGCCAGTCCTCGGGCCACACGAAGGCCGGGCGCGGGCCGGCGGCGCGGCGGGGCGCCGGCTCGGCGGCGCGGTAGCGCCGCAAGCGGGGCCGCCTTGGGGCGGGCGCCGGCGCGGCCCCCCGCCCCCGCGCGGGCTCGGGGCGGGGGGATCGGCTCCGCGGGGGGCGCCTGGGGGGGGGGGGGGGAAGCCGCGGGGGCGGCGCCGCGGGGGCGCTTTCTGGGGGGGGGCGGTTGGGCCGGGGGCCTGGGGGGCCGGA
>NZ_LABZ01000076.1 GCF_001043955.1 Methylobacterium tarhaniae
CCCCCGCCACGCCGCCGGCGTGAGGCCGGTCGCCTGGGCGAAGCGGCGGGTGAAGTGGCTCTGCGAAGCGAAGCCGCAGGTCAGCGCGATCTCGGCGAGGCTCGTCCGTCCTTCCGCCAGCAGCGCCTTGGACAGAAGATCCTTGGCCTTGGCGATCCGCCGCTCGGTCACGTAGCGGTGCGGCGGCACGCCGAAGCTCGCCTTGAACATCTTGGCGAAGTGGAAGGTGCTGAGACCCGCCTCGTCGGCCAGCACCTCGAGGCTCAAGCCCTCGGCGAGGCGTACCTCGATCAGCTCCGCGATGCGGCGCCTGACGGCCGGCGCGAGGCCGCCCGTCACCGCCCGCGCGCCGCGGCCGGCATGGCGCCGCAGCAGGGCGTGGAGCAGCAGGTGGCAGGCGGAACCGAGCGCCATCCGGTCGGCGCCCGATTGCCAGTCGAGGGGCAGGACGGCGCCGCGCATCAGCATCGCGGTGGTCGGATCCTCGGCAAAAGTCAGCTCGCGCAGCGAGACGGCGCGGGGATCGACGTCGAGGGCGCTCACCGCCTGGTAGGCCAGGGTCTCGGGCGCGACGTAGAGGTGGAGCATCCGTAACCGACCGCCGATCAGCCACCGGCTCTCGTGGCCGGCCGGCAGGAGGCAGAGCTTGTCCGGCCCGCCGCCCGATACCGCGCCGTCCTCCCGCACCACGCCCTCGCCGCCTTCGAGATAGAGGCTCAAGGTATGGTGGTCCGGCCGGTCGTAGCGGGCGCGGTTGTCGCGGTTCTGCCACTCGGCCAGCGACAGCCCGCGGCCGATCTCGGCGCTGCGCAGGAGCGCCGCACCGGTGCGGGAGAGGGCATCGCGGACGTCGGGGTTCGGCTCGGTCACGGTGTGGGCCAGAAGGAAGTCGCCATGGGACCGTAGCGGGCGCCCGGGGCGTCCGGCAACGGGCCGGTGCCGCGCAGGCGGGAAAAGCCCCGAGAAAAGTCCCAAGAATCGGCAACGCCGCCGCCGGAACCGGGAAGCCCGAGGGCGCCAGGCCGGCCTATGCCGGGGGCTCAAGCCCACCGGAACCCGATACGCCGTGACCGCCTTCCTCTACGCCCTGACCGTGCTCATCTGGGGCACGACCTGGATCGCCATCAAGCACCAGCTCGGCACCGTCGCCTTCGAGGCGTCGATCGCCTACCGCTTCGCCCTCGCCGGCCTCGTCCTGGCCGGCGCGCTCGCCCTCACCGGACGGCTCAAGCCCATCCCGTGGCGGCACCAGCCCTTCGTGCTGCTGCAGGCGCTCTGCCTGTTCTCGTGCAACTTCGCCTGCTTCTACCTGGCGACGCGCTCGGTCCCGAGCGGGATCGTCTCGGTGGTGTTCTCGGCCGCCACCGTCTTCAACGTCGCCAACGCGTATCTCTTCCACCGCCGCCGCCCGGCGCCGCGGGTGCTCGCCGGGGCGGTGATCGGGCTTCTCGGCATCGCCTGCCTGTTCCGGGACACGCTGCTGGGCACCGCCCTCGACCGGGACACCGCGTTCGGCCTCGGCCTCGCGCTTCTCGGCACCTGGTTCTTCTCGGCCGGCAACCTCGTCTCGGCCCGCAACCAGCGCCACGGATTGCCGGTCGCCACGGTGAATGCCTACGGGATGCTCTACGGGGCTGCCCTGGTGGCGGTGGTCGCGGCGTTGCGCGGCGTGCCGTTCGGCTTCGATCCGTCGCCGGCTTACGTCGGGGCGCTCCTCTACCTCGCGATCCCCGGCTCGGTGATCGGCTTCACCGCCTACCTGACCGTGGTGCACCGGATCGGCCCCGAGAAGGCCGCCTACATGACCGTGCTCTTCCCGGTCGTGGCGCTCACGATCTCGGTCTTCGCGGAAGGGTACCGGGTGACGCCGCTCGCCGCCCTCGGCTTCGCCCTGGTGCTCGCCGGCAACGTCGTGGTGTTCGCGCCGCTGCAGGCTCTGCGCGCCCGACGAAAAGGCCGCCCGGAGGCGGCCTGCAAGGCGTGATCTTTCTGACGGCGGGGAGGGGCGTTGGAGCCCCTCCACCGGGCGATCAGCCGACCTTCAGCGCGCCGCGGCCGAGGTAGCGGGCCTGGCTGCCCAGGCCTTCCTCGATGCGGATGAGCTGGTTGTACTTGGCCAGTCTGTCCGAGCGGGCGAGCGATCCGGTCTTGATCTGCCCGCAATTGGTCGCGACGGCGAGGTCGGCGATGGTGGCGTCCTCGGTCTCGCCGGAGCGGTGCGACATCACCGCGGTGTAGCCGGCGCGGTGGGCCATGTCGACGGCGGCCAGGGTCTCGGTGAGCGAGCCGATCTGGTTGACCTTCACCAGGATCGAGTTCGCCGTGCCCTTGGCGATGCCCTCCGACAGGCGCGTGACGTTGGTGACGAACAGGTCGTCGCCGACGAGCTGGCAGCGGTCGCCGACCTTGTCGGTCAGCGCCTTCCAGCCGGCCCAGTCGTCCTCCGACATGCCGTCCTCGATCGACAGGATCGGGTAGGCGTCGACCAGCTTGGCGAGATAGGCGGCCTGGGCCTCCGGATCGCGGGTCTGGCCCTCGCCCTCGTAGACGTACGCGCCGTTCTTGAAGAACTCGGTGGCGGCGCAGTCGAGGGCCAGCACGATGTCGCGGCCCGGCTCGAAGCCGGCGGCGCGGATCGAGTCCATCACGAAGTCGAGGGCCGCCTCGGCCGAGGGGAGGTTCGGGGCGAAGCCGCCCTCGTCGCCGACATTGGTGTTGTGGCCGGCCTTCTTCAGGGCGCCCTTGAGGGTGTGGAACACCTCGGCGCCCCAGCGCACCGCCTCGGCGAGCGAGTCGGCGCCCACCGGCATGATCATGAATTCCTGGAAGTCGATCGGGTTGTCGGCATGCGCCCCGCCGTTGATGATGTTCATCATCGGCACCGGCAGGATCCGGGCCTGGGTGCCGCCGACATAGCGGTAGAGCGGCAGGCCGGAGGCCTCGGCGGCGGCCTTGGCGACGGCGAGCGAGACGCCCAGGATCGCGTTGGCGCCGAGACGGGCCTTGTTCGGCGTGCCGTCGAGCTCGATCATCGCCTCGTCGATGGCGGCCTGCTCCTCGGCATCCATGCCGCCGATGGCGTCCAGGATCTCGCCGTTGACCGCCTCGACGGCCTTCAGCACGCCCTTGCCGCCGTAGCGGGACTTGTCGCCGTCGCGCAGCTCCACCGCCTCGTGCGCGCCGGTCGAGGCGCCGGAGGGGACGGCGGCGCGGCCGAAGGAGCCGTCCTCCAGGAGGACGTCGACCTCGACGGTGGGGTTGCCCCGGCTGTCGAGGATCTGGCGGGCGGCGATGTTGGTGATCGCGGTCATGAGAGGATCTCTCGGGCAGGCTTTACAGCGTTCGCGCGGCTTATCGGCCAAGATGCCGCCTGCGGCAAGCCGTCCATGGGTCGTGGAGGCGGCAAGCTGCCCATGGGAGATGCAGGCGGGAGGCCGGAGGGAGGCACGCCCCGGGCGATCCGGCGCGGGTCGAGCGGTTTCGCGCCGGCCCGCGCGGGTCTATAGGGCGGCCATGACCCAAGACATCCCGCAACAAGACATCTCGCAACACGCCCGCCAGCTCGGGCAGCTCAGCGCCCAGCCGCGCTCGCCCGACGAGGCCCAGCTCGACCGCGTGCCGAACCCGCACCCGGACACCGATTACTGCGCCCGCTTCACCGCCCCGGAATTCACCTCGCTCTGCCCGGTCACCGGCCAGCCCGATTTCGCCATCCTGGTGATCGATTACGTGCCGGATCAGTGGCTGGTGGAGTCGAAGTCGCTGAAGCTCTACCTGCACAGCTTCCGCGATCACGGCGCCTTCCACGAGGATTGCACCGTCGGCATCGGCCGCCGGCTGACCGCTTTGCTCGAGCCGCGCTATCTCCGTATCGGCGGCTACTGGTACCCGCGCGGCGGCATCCCGATCGACGTCTTCTGGCAGACCGGCACCCCGCCGGCCTCGGTCTGGCTGCCCGACCAGGGCGTGCCGCCCTACCGCGCCAGGGGCTGACGCACGATCAGAGGCTGACGCACGAAAAAGGGCGGCCGGGTCGCCCCGGCCGCCCCTCACGAACCGTTCCGGTCCGCGCTGAAACCTTAATAGCCGTAGCCATACCCGTAGGCCGGAGCCGGGGCGCCGTAATAGCCGTAGCCGTTGCGGCGGGCCGCATCGGCCGCGGCGGCGGCACCGATCGCGCCCACCGCGGCACCCGCGATGCCGAGGCCGACCGCGGCGCCCGGCGAGATGCCGCGGCGACGGCCGCCATAGGCGTAGGGCCGGCCGACATAGCCGCGGCCGTAGCCATGGCCGTGATGGTGACCGTAGCCGTGGCCACGCCAGCCCTGGGCCTGGGCCGGCGAGGGGGCCACGGTGGACAGGGCGCCGAGGGTGACGGCGAGGGCCGGAATGATCGCCAGCTTGCGCATCGTTGATCTCCTGCTTTCGTTCAAGCCATATGACCCAGGCAACGACCTCGGCCGGGAAGAGTTCCCGCAATCGTTCCGCCGGGCCAGCCCGTCCGGCTGGCGCGGGATCGCGACCCCGGCAGCCGCGACGGTGCGGTGTGACTGACCCTGATCCTTGCGTCCGGCGCCTGAACTCCGGCTGAACTTGCCGTTCAGCCGGGATCGTCAGCCGGGATCGTCAGCCGCTGCGCGCCAGGCGCCGGGCGGTGGCGAGGCCGAGGACCAGGATCGCGGCGGCGCAGAGCGCCAGCGCCGGCAGCTGGCCGAGGGCTTCGAGGCCCAGTCCCATCACGGCGACGCCGAGGGCCTGGCCGCAGAAGAACGAGAAGGCGTGGAGCGCCACCGCCGAGGCCCGGGCCTCCGGCGCCACCTCGGTCACCTGCACCTGGAAGGTGTTGTGCAGCATGTAGAAGCCGAGCCCCAGAGCCGTCAGGGCCGCGGCGTCGGCCTGCCAGGAGCCGGCGAGGCCGACGACCATGAGGGCCCCGCCCGAGACGGCGCCGCCCGCCATCAGCATCCGGGTCTGGCCGAGGAAGCGCAGGAGCAGCCCGACGGTGAGCGAGTAGGCGAGCCCCCCGGCGGCGAAGCCCGCCAGCACCAGCCCGGCCTCCTTGGGGCCGCCCTCGCCCCGGGCCTCGATCAGGTGGGCGAGGTGCGGGAAGATGCCGAACACCGCGATCGCCTCGACGAAGACGGCGGCGAACAGCACCCGGGCGCGGGGGTTGCGCAGGATCGTGCGGTAGCGCGCGAGCGCCGGGGCGAGGGCGAAGCGCCCGCTGGCGGCGCGCAGGCGACGGGCGAAGCCGAGGGCGACCCCGGCCAGGCCCACCGCCCCGACCCCGGCGGCGAGCCAGAACACGCCGCGCCAGCCGATCGCGCCCTCGATCAGCCCGGCGATGGTGGAGCCGGAGAGCTGGCCGAGGATCACCGCAACGAGGAAGCGGCCGATCGCCACCTGGCGCTGCGCCATCGGGATGCGGTCGCCCATCATGGCGAGCGAGAGCGGGATCACCCCGCCGGCCGCCGCGCCCGCGAGCATGCGCAGGCCGAACAGGGTGCCGATATCGGTCACGGCCGTGCAGGCCGCCAGCGCCAGGGTCAGCACGAACAGGCAGGCCACCACCACCCGCTCCTTGCCGAGGGCGTCTCCGACCGGCCCGAGCACCGGCTGGATCAGCGCGTAGGGCAGGGCGAAGGCGGTGGAGAGGAGCGCCACGGTGGCGGGCGGGCTCGCGAGATCGCGGGCGAGCACGCCGACCAGCGGCTCGACCACGCGGCCCGCGAAGGTGCTGGCGAAGCCCCCGGCGGCGAGGACCGCGATCAGGCGGGAGGGCGAGTCGCTGGCGGCGCGCATGACCGCCCTCGTCAGCCGCCGGCCCCCTCGGCCTCCCTCGCCTTGGCGAGACGGTCGAAGGCCTGGAGCTCGGCGAGCAGGGCCGGCATCCGGCGCAGCGGCACCATGTTGGGCCCGTCGGAGGGCGCCCGGTCGGGATCGGGATGCGTCTCGATGAACACGCCCGCGACGCCCACCGCCACCGCCGCCCGGGCCAGCACCGGCACGAATTCCCGCTGGCCGCCGGAGGTGGTGCCCTGGCCGCCGGGCTGCTGCACCGAGTGGGTGGCATCGAACACCACCGGCAGGCCGCCGCTCACCTGCGCCATGGTCGGCAGGGCGCGCATGTCCGAGACGAGCGTGTTGTAGCCGAAGGAGGCGCCGCGCTCGGTGAGCAGCACGTTGGGGTTGCCGGCCCCGGTGATCTTGGCCGCGACGTGGGCCATGTCCCAGGGGGCGAGGAATTGCCCTTTCTTGACGTTCACCACCCGGCCGGTGGCGGCAGCGGCCAGCAACAGGTCGGTCTGCCGGCACAGGAAGGCCGGGATCTGCAGCACGTCGACGGCTTGCGCCACCTCGGCGCAGTGGCCGGCCTCGTGCACGTCGGTGACGACCGGCAGCCCCAGGGTCTCGCGGATCTCGGCGAGGATCGGTAGCGCCTGGCGCAAGCCGATCCCCCGGCTCGACCCGACCGAGGTGCGGTTGGCCTTGTCGAACGAGGACTTGAAGACGAGGCCGAGGCCGAGAGCCGCCGTCATCTCCTTGAGGGCGCTCGCAACCTCCAGGGCGTGGCCCCGGCCCTCCAGGGCGCAGGGGCCGGCGATCAGGCTCAGCGGCAGGTGGTTGCCGAAGCGGACGGAACCGGCGGCGACGGTGACGGGCGAGGGGGATTCGGTCGGCATGGTCCCGAGGGGTAGCGGGTTTCGGCGGGCGCGGGAAGGTGTGGGGGAAGAGGAGGCGAGGTCGCCGGAGCGCGCGGCTCGTCCCCGCAACTGCCGGGACACGGCGGGCCGAAGGTGCCCCGCCTTCTCTGCGCCGGTGGTTCATCCCCGCGCCTGCGGGGAACACATGATCGACCCCGGCGACGGGCTCGGCCCCCGCGGTTCATCCCCGCGCCTGCGGGGAACACACCGCGGCGACCTCGACGTGTCGCTGCACTACCGGTTCATCCCCGCGCCTGCGGGGAACACCTCTCTACGGATGGGCATGGCTACTCCTCCGTCGGTTCATCCCCGCGCCTGCGGGGAACACCAGGCGACCACCGAATGGGACGGGCGCCTGATCGGTTCATCTCTGCGCCTGCGGGGAACACCTCCCCGGCGCCTAACTAGACGCCGGGGTTTACGGTTCATCCCCGCGCCTGCGGGGAACACACACTGAGACGTGACCTTCACCCGGTCACCGACGGTTCATCCCCGCGCCTGCGGGGAACACCCGAGGAACGGCCCGAGGCCCGGCGGACCGGGCGGTTCATCCCCGCGCCTGCGGGGAACACCTCACGGTCGCCTACGCCGGCTCGCCCACGGACGGTTCATCCCCGCGCCTGCGGGGAACACGAGGGGATCGAGGAGGCCGCTAAGCGCCCCGTCGGTTCATCCCCGCGCCTGCGGGGAACACCCGGAGTGGAAGGCGCCGACGGCGTTCGGCGCCGGTTCATCCCCGCGCCTGCGGGGAACACCGCGGGAATTTGATCACCCCGGTGCTGCCGATCGGTTCATCCCCGCGCCTGCGGGGAACACGGATCGGGGATGGCCGCGCGGGCGTCCGCCGGCGGTTCATCCCCGCGCCTGCGGGGAACACACTGTCCACGTCTCCACGTTACAACGTGGTCACGGTTCATCCCCGCGCCTGCGGGGAACACTCCCGCAGAAGCATCATGTCCGGCTGCTCGACTGGTTCATCCCCGCGCCTGCGGGGAACACTACGCTGACGCTCGTGCCGGCGCGGCTCGGTTCGGTTCATCCCCGCGCCTGCGGGGAACACCACCGCTCCTTCGCCGCCGTGAGGCCCCAGGCCGGTTCATCCCCGCGCCTGCGGGGAACACTATACCCGCGCCTCCGGCAAGCCGGTGACCGGCGGTTCATCCCCGCGCCTGCGGGGAACACGTGATCGGCTACAACGAGGCCATCAAGATCACCGGTTCATCCCCGCGCCTGCGGGGAACACATCTACGGCACGGCGGCGAACCAGCAGGTCGGCGGTTCATCCCCGCGCCTGCGGGGAACACGAGCACGCCTTGCTGAAGGCGTCCAAGATGGGCGGTTCATCCCCGCGCCTGCGGGGAACACGGCGAAGGCCAGGGCAGCGTCCCGCGCCCGGGCGGTTCATCCCCGCGCCTGCGGGGAACACTAGACGAGGCGGCCATCCCACTCGGTCTGCACCGGTTCATCCCCGCGCCTGCGGGGAACACGACAGCGTGATCGGGCCGAGCCGCTGCGGGTTCGGTTCATCCCCGCGCCTGCGGGGAACACGAGCCCGGCCTGGCTCTCGTGCACAGCCTGCACGGTTCATCCCCGCGCCTGCGGGGAACACACGGATCAGGCTCTCAACCGTCACCTCCGTGTCGGTTCATCCCCGCGCCTGCGGGGAACACAGCCACTCCCCGTCCGGCGTGGCGACGCAAGGCGGTTCATCCCCGCGCCTGCGGGGAACACAGGGCACCATCCTGCAACGCTGCGGCCCTGAACGGTTCATCCCCGCGCCTGCGGGGAACACCCGGCCGCCTCAGAACGGGCGTAGGCGGCCGACGGTTCATCCCCGCGCCTGCGGGGAACACCCCGGGCGCGCTGTTTCGCCGGGCTCGCTTCTCGGTTCATCCCCGCGCCTGCGGGGAACACATCGGGTTGAGCATTCCGGTGATCTGCGCGGCCGGTTCATCCCCGCGCCTGCGGGGAACACGCCGCCGTGGCGCAGATGAAGGCGATGCTCAACGGTTCATCCCCGCGCCTGCGGGGAACACATTCCCGCAAACCCGCCAAGCGTACTGTTTCGCGGTTCATCCCCGCGCCTGCGGGGAACACCGTGGAATTGCACGAAAATCAGCTTGAGGCGGCGGTTCATCCCCGCGCCTGCGGGGAACACTGCCGCGACCATCGCGTGAACCGTCATGCCTTCGGTTCATCCCCGCGCCTGCGGGGAACACGATATTGGCCGGCACTTCTACCGGTGTTGAGCCGGTTCATCCCCGCGCCTGCGGGGAACACTCTTCGTGGAAGCGCCTGATACGCCTCACCTTTCACGATATCAAAGAACGCACCGACGTTTCCGCTCCGTTCCGCCGGCCCGATTCGGCATCCCGGATGGGCCCAGTGATGCCCCGGATCGGCCCCCAACGCCAGACTTCGTCGGGCCGGGGCTCAGAGCATGAGACCGAGCCGCGTGCCGTAGGTCAGGACGAGGGACCCGCCATCCTCCGCCACCAGGGTGCCCTGCCAGGTGCCGTCCGGCACGGGCTCCAGGGGGAGCAGGATCACGGCGTCGTCGAAGCGGCTCCAGCCGGCCCGGGCCGCCGCGGCGGCCTCGTGCCAGGACGGGGCGGGGGCGTGGTGGCCGCGCAGCTTGCGCACAGCCACCGCGACCTCGGAGAGGGCCCAGGCCAGGCGGAGGTCGGGAGCGGGGTGCCAGGGGACCAGCCGGTCGCCCTCGACCCGGGCGAGGCGGAGCGTCCGGCTCTCCTCGGCGAGGCGGGTCGGCACCGTGCCCTCGTCGGGCCAGGCCAGGCCGGGCCGGTAGCCGGCCGTGAAATCCAGCAGGACGCCGTGGGCGGCGGCTTTCTCGGCCCCGGCCCGGCCGAGCGCCTCGTAGTAGTTCCGCTCCAGCGCCTTCGGGAGGTCGGTCTCGTCGGTGGAAAAGACCGCCTCGATCGCCGGGCGCACGTCCTCCGGCACGCGGAAGGCGGGGCGGGCCGCCAGTTCCCGCGCGGTGCGCCACAGGATCGCGTGGTCGCGGTAGACATGGGCCGCGCGGGGAAAGGCGGCGGAGACCCAGTCGGCGGCGACCGCGCCGGCCGGGTCGGGCGAGACCACGACCAGTTCCGGGCCGGGGATCGGCCGGGCCCGGCCGGTATGGCGCCACAGGCGGCCGGCGCGCTGGAGCACCGAATCGACCGGCGCGAGATCGGTGACCACGAGGTCGAAATCGAGGTCGAGCGAGCTTTCGGCGACCTGGGTCGCGACCAGCACCCGGCCGCGCCGCTCCTCCGGCATCGAGGCCTTGCCGAACCGCGCCCGCACCCGCGCCTCGACCGCGAGGCGGTCGCCCATGGCGAAGCGGGCGTGGAAGAGGTCGGGATCGAGGCCCGCCGCCCGCAGGGACGCCGCGCCCTCGACGGCATCGTCGACGCTGTTGCGGATCCAGGCGACGCAGGCCCCGGCCTCGGCGGCGGCGCGGATCCGGGCGAGGGCGGCATCCTTGTCCCGCACGCGGGTGACCGTGAGGATGCGGCACAGGTCCGCCCGGGCGGCGAGATCCGTCTCCACCGGGTCCTGCCCGGGCGCCAGCAGGGTCGCGAGCGGGTAATGGGCGCCGGCAAGCGCCGCCCCGGCCGCGCCGGCGGCGCGGCGCCAGCTCGTCACCAGCCGGGCCTTGGCTGCGGAGGGCAGGGTGGCGGAGAGGATCACGGTGGTTCCGCCGCCGGCGGCATGGAAGGTGACGAGTTCGGCGAGCTCGGCGCCCACATAGGCGTCGTAGGCGTGGGCCTCGTCGACGATCAGCACCTTGCCGGCGAGCCCGGCGAGGCGGACCGTGCCGTAGCGGTTCGGCAGCACCGCCAGCACCGCCTGGTCGATGGTGCCGATTCCGAGATCGGCCAGCAGCGCCCTGCGGCTCTCGCCGGCGAGCCAGGCCGTGGCGACGGCGCCCGATTCCGGTTCCTCGCCCCGGTCGGCCCCCGGCTCGGGGGGCGGAAATCCCGCGGCGGCGGCGCGGAAGCGCGGGTGCAGGCCGGCCCGGCCATGGGCCAGGGCGAGGGACGGTCGGGCGCCCTCCGCGTAGAGCCGGCCGGCGAGGGGGGCGATCCGGTCGACCATGGCGTTGGCGGTGGCGGTGGTGGGCAGCGCCAGATAGAGGCCGTCGGCCCGGCCGGCGGCGAGCAGCCGGTGGGCGAGCATCAGGGCCGCCTCGGTCTTGCCGCCCCCGGTCACGTCCTCGATCAGGATCAGGAGCGGCCCGTCCGGCAAGGCGACCGTCTCGGCCCAGGCCTGGATCGCGGTCGGCGGGTCGGGCAGGCCGGACAGACGCGCGAAGGCGCGGCGGGGGCCGGGGGGGGGCGGGACCATGCCGGCACCGCGCAGGGGCGCCTCGCC
>NZ_LABZ01000077.1 GCF_001043955.1 Methylobacterium tarhaniae
CCCCCCCCGCCGCCCCCTGGCGACGCTTCCCGCCCTGGCCGCGAACCGGGTCCTGGCGCAGGCCGAGGGCCAGTGGCGCGCGGTGACCGGCGACAACGGCCAGCCGATCCCCAACACCCGCCTGCCGGGCGAGCTCGCCTCCGAGATCGGCCGGCTGCGCGGCGTGACCTGGATCGGGCCGCGGGAGGCCTCGGTCACCCTGTACGAGTTCTTCGACTATAACTGCCCGTGGTGCCGGGCGGCGGCGCGCGACCTCGACGACCTCGTCAAGGCCAATCCGGACCTGCGCGTCGGCCTCGTCAACAACCCGATCCTGTCGGTGCAATCGGCCCAGGCCGCCAAGGTGGCGCTGGCGGTGCAGCGCACCGGCGGCTCGCCGGCGACCGCCGCGTTCTACGCCGCGCTCCTCGGGCCCGGCACGTCCGGGCGCGTCGACGGCCCCCGCGCCCTGGAGGCCGCCTCCCGCCTCGGCCACGACCGGGCGGCCATCGAGCAGGCGGCGGATTCCGACGAGGTGCGCGAGGCCCTGAAGGACCAGATGCGGCTCGCCGCCAATCTCGGCCTGCACGCGACCCCGTCCTACGTCGTCGGCACCTCGGCGCTGCTCGGCTATCCGGGACCGAAGAGCCTCGCCCGGGTCCTCTCGGCGGTCGCCGAGTGCGACGAGATCGCCTGCGCGAGCTGAAGCGCCCGGCCGGCCGAGAAATTTTTCGGAAACCGAAGAGAGACCTTTCGCGCGCGCCGCAGCCCTCGGCGAATCCGCCGGACGGCCCCGGCGGCGTCGTCTCCCCTGTGCGCAATCCGACCATCGTCGAAGGGGCGCCCTATGCGCGCCGCGGAACCGCGCCAGATTGCATTAAGCTCAGGGCCCGCCTTGCGATTGGCGCGCGCCCCCGCTCGCCTTGCGCCCCCCGAAAACCCATGCTAGGCCGGCGCCGCGCCGGGGGAGGGGGCATTCTTCTCGCGCCGGAGCCTTTCCCATCATCGACGGGCCGCGCGCCACCGCCGCTCATTTCCAGACCGGCGCGATCGGCCGGACCCGTCGGGCCAGGACATGAAGAGAGAGCGCTGGTGGCTCAGAACGCATCGGAATCGGGTTCTCCCCTGGCGGGCGTCGCCGGGCGGTACGCCTCGGCGTTGTTCGAGCTCGCCCGCGACGAGCGGGCCGTCGACGCGGTGGCCGAAGGGCTCGACCGGTTCGACGCCCTGCTGACCGAGAGCGGGGACCTGCGGCGCCTCGTGCGCAGCCCGGCCTTCTCGGCCGAGGACCAGGTCAAGGCGATCGAGGCGGTGCTGGCCAAGGCCGGCATCGGGGGTCTCGCCGGCAACTTCATCCGCCTGTCGGCCGCCAACCGTCGCCTGTTCGCCCTGCCGGACATGATCCGCGCCTATCGCGAGCTGGTTCGCGAGTCGAAGGGCATCGTGCGGGCCGAGGTGCGGCTCGCCGAAAAGCCCTCCGACGCGGTGCTCCAGGACATCAAGGCGTCCCTCAAGGACGTCGCGAAGGCCGAGGTCGACCTCGATCTCCGCATCGACCCGAGCCTGATCGGCGGCATCGTCGTGAAGCTCGGCAGCCGCATGGTCGACGCCTCCTTGCGCACCAAGCTCAACAGCATCCGCCTGGCGATGCAGGGCGCCCGCTAAGGGCCCCGACGCACCCGCCACTTCCAAAATAACGCCCGACACGCGAACGAACGAGGGAAGGTCCAGATGGACATCCGTGCCGCCGAGATCTCCGCCATCCTGAAGGAGCAGATCAAGAACTTCGGCCAGGAGGCCGAGGTCACCGAGGTCGGTCAGGTCCTGTCGGTCGGCGACGGCATCGCCCGCGTCTACGGCCTCGACAACGTCCAGGCCGGCGAGATGGTCGAGTTCGAGTCGGGCGTGCGCGGCATGGCCCTGAACCTCGAGCAGGACAATGTCGGCGTCGTGATCTTCGGTTCCGACCGCGAGATCAAGGAAGGCCAGACCGTCAAGCGCACCGGCGCCATCGTGGACGTGCCGGTCGGCAAGGGCCTGCTCGGCCGCGTCGTCGACGCGCTCGGCAACCCGATCGACGGCAAGGGCCCGATCGTCGCCGAGAAGCGCAGCCGGGTCGACGTGAAGGCCCCGGGCATCATCCCGCGCAAGTCGGTGCACGAGCCGATGGCGACCGGCCTCAAGGCGATCGACGCCCTGATCCCGATCGGCCGCGGCCAGCGCGAGCTGATCATCGGCGACCGCCAGACCGGCAAGACCGCCGTCGCCCTCGACACCATCCTGAACCAGAAGCCGGCCCATGCCGGCACCGACGAGAAGGCCAAGCTGTACTGCGTCTACGTCGCGGTCGGCCAGAAGCGCTCCACCGTCGCCCAGTTCGTGAAGGTGCTGGAGGATAACGGCGCCCTCGAATACTCGATCGTCATCGCGGCCACCGCCTCGGACGCGGCCCCGATGCAGTTCCTGGCGCCCTTCGCCGGCTGCGCCATGGGCGAGTATTTCCGCGACAACGGCATGCACGCCGTGATCGTGTACGACGACCTGTCGAAGCAGGCCGTCGCCTACCGCCAGATGTCGCTGCTGCTGCGCCGTCCGCCGGGCCGCGAGGCCTATCCGGGCGACGTGTTCTACCTGCATTCCCGCCTGCTCGAGCGCGCCGCCAAGATGGGCGACGCCTCCGGCAACGGCTCGCTGACCGCGCTCCCGGTCATCGAGACCCAGGCCAACGACGTCTCGGCCTACATCCCGACCAACGTAATCTCGATCACCGACGGCCAGATCTTCCTCGAGACCGACCTGTTCTACCAGGGCGTGCGCCCGGCGGTGAACGTCGGCCTCTCGGTGTCGCGCGTCGGCTCCGCCGCCCAGACCAAGGCGATGAAGTCGGTCGCCGGCAAGATCAAGGGCGAGCTGGCGCAGTACCGCGAGATGGCGGCCTTCGCGCAGTTCGGCTCGGACCTCGACGCCTCGACCCAGAAGCTGCTCAACCGCGGCGCCCGCCTGACCGAGCTCCTGAAGCAGCCGCAATTCTCGCCGCTGAAGATGGAAGAGCAGGTCGCGGTGATCTATGCCGGCGTGAACGGCTACCTCGACGCGATCCCGGTCAACCGGGTCCGTGCCTTCGAGGACGGCCTGCTCTCGACCCTGCGCACCAAGCACGCCGACCTGCTCGACACGATCCGCTCCTCCAAGGAGCTGTCGGCCGACAGCGGCGCCAAGCTGAAGGGCGTGGTCGAGTCCTTCGCCAAGTCGTTCCAGTAAGCTTTAGGCTCGACAGCTAAGGGACTCTCCGATGCCGAGTCTGAAGGACCTGCGCAATCGCATCACCTCGGTGAAGGCGACCCAGAAGATCACCAAGGCGATGCAGATGGTCGCCGCCGCCAAGCTGCGCCGGGCGCAGACGGCGGCGGAGAGCGCCCGGCCCTACGCCGAGCGCATGGCCCAGGTGCTCGGCAATCTCGCCGCCAACCTGACCCCCGGGGCGGAAACGCCCCGGCTGCTCTCCGGAACGGGCCAGGACCGCACCCACCTGCTCCTCGTCTGCACGGCGGAGCGCGGCCTGTGCGGCGCGTTCAACTCCTCGATCGCCCGTCTCGCCCGTGACCATGCCCGCCGCCTCATGGCGGAGGGCAAGACGGTCAAGATCATCTGCGTCGGCAAGAAGGGCTACGACATCCTGCGCCGCGAGTTCCGCGACCAGATCGTCGAGCTGATCGAGCTGCGCGGCGTGCGCCAGCTCGGCTTCGAGAACGCGGAAGGGATCGCCCGCAACCTGCTCGGCCGCTACGACGCGGGCGAGTTCGACGTCGCCACCTTGTTCTACTCGCGCTTCCGCTCGGTGATCGCCCAGATCCCGACGGCGCAGCAGATCATCCCGGCCGAGATCGCCACGACGGAGGCCGCCGCTGCCGGCGCCTCGGCCGACGCGGTCTACGAGTACGAGCCGGGCGAGGGCGAGATCCTCGCCGCCCTTCTCCCGAAGAACCTCACCGTTCAGATCCTCCGGGCGCTCCTGGAAAACGCCGCCTCCGAGCAGGGCGCGCGCATGGGCGCCATGGACAGCGCCACGCGCAACGCCGGCGAGATGATCAAGAAGCAGACCTTGATCTACAACCGGACGCGCCAGGCGATGATCACCAAGGAGCTGATCGAGATCATCTCGGGCGCCGAGGCGCTCTGACCGCACGCAATCAGGGATTAGCATCATGGCGAACACTGCCACCCCCGGCGCCGGCTCGAACAAGACCGGCCACATCACCCAGGTCATCGGCGCGGTCGTCGACGTGCAGTTCGAGGGCCACCTGCCCGAGATCCTGAACGCCCTCGAGACCAAGAACAACGGCAACCGCCTCGTGCTCGAGGTCGCCATGCAGCTCGGCGAGAACACCGTGCGCTGCATCGCCATGGACACCTCCGAGGGCCTGGTCCGCGGCCAGGAGGTCACCGATACCGGCTCGCCAATCCGCGTGCCCGTCGGCGCCAACACGCTCGGCCGCATCATGAACGTCATCGGCGAGCCGATCGACGAGGCCGGCGAGATCAAGACCGAGTCGCTGCGCGCCATCCACCAGCCGGCCCCGTCCTACGCCGAGCAGTCGACCGAGGCGCAGATCCTCGTCACCGGCATCAAGGTGGTGGACCTGCTCGCCCCCTACGCCAAGGGCGGCAAGATCGGCCTGTTCGGCGGCGCCGGCGTCGGCAAGACCGTGCTCATCATGGAGCTCATCAACAACATCGCGAAGGCCCACTCGGGCTACTCGGTGTTCGCGGGCGTCGGTGAGCGCACCCGCGAGGGCAACGACCTCTACCACGAGATGATCGAGTCCAAGGTGAACATGGACCCCAAGGAGCACGGCTCCGCGGAAGGCTCCAAGTGCGCCCTGGTCTACGGCCAGATGAACGAGCCCCCGGGCGCCCGCGCCCGCGTCGCCCTGACCGGCCTCACCGTCGCGGAGCATTTCCGCGATGAGGGCCAGGACGTGCTGTTCTTCGTCGACAACATCTTCCGCTTCACCCAGGCGGGCTCGGAAGTGTCGGCGCTGCTCGGCCGCATCCCCTCGGCGGTGGGCTATCAGCCGACGCTCGCCACCGACATGGGCGCCCTGCAGGAGCGCATCACCACCACCACCAAGGGCTCGATCACCTCGGTGCAGGCGATCTACGTGCCGGCCGACGACCTGACCGACCCGGCGCCCGCCACCTCGTTCGCCCACCTCGACGCCACGACCGTGCTGTCGCGCTCGATCGCCGAGAAGGGCATCTACCCGGCGGTGGACCCGCTCGACTCGACCTCGCGCATGCTGTCGCCGGCGATCCTCGGCGAGGAGCACTACAATGTCGCCCGCCGCGTCCAGCAGGTGCTGCAGCGCTACAAGGCGCTCCAGGACATCATCGCGATCCTGGGCATGGACGAGCTGTCCGAGGAGGACAAGCTCACCGTGGCCCGCGCCCGCAAGATCGAGCGCTTCCTGAGCCAGCCGTTCCACGTCGCCGAGATCTTCACCGGCTCGCCGGGCAAGCTCGTGGCCCTTGAGGACACCATCAAGGGCTTCAAGGGCCTGGTGGACGGCGAGTACGACAACCTCCCCGAGGCCGCCTTCTACATGGTCGGCTCGATCGAGGAGGCCAAGGAGAAGGCCCAGCGCCTCGCCGCCGCGGCCTGATCGGCAGCGACCAAGACGGGCCCGGCCGCGAGGCCGGGCCTTTCCGCGCAAAGTCCTTTCGCGCCTGACGAAACCGGAATCGACCTGACCCCATGGCCACCTTCCAGTTCGACCTCGTCGGCCCCGAGCGGATCCTGTATTCGGGCGCGGTCGATGCCGTGCAGCTTCCGGGCTCCGAGGGCGAGATGACGGTTCTGCCCGGGCACGCGCCCGTGCTCACCACCCTCAAGACCGGCATGCTGGTCATCACCGAGAGCCCGCAGCACGGCAAGCGGGTGCTGGTGCGCGGGGGCTTCGCCGAGATCAACGCCACCTCGCTGACGGTGATCGCCGAGCGCGCCACGCCCCTCGAGGAGTTGACCCCGGCGATCATCGACGCCGACATCGCCGCGGCGGAACTCCTCTACGACGCCACCGACGATTACGACCGCAAGCTCGAGATCGAAGGCCAGATCGCGCAGCTGCGCGAGGCCAAGGTGGCGCTGAGCTTCTGATCCTCGTACGGGTGATCCTGGACGACGAAAGGGCGGGGCCGCGAGGCCCCGCCCTTTTTCATTGGTCGTCGTGCAGCGAGCGCCCGGTCACGCCTCGTCGCGCAAGACCCGCCGGATGATCTTGCCGGTGGTGGTCAGCGGCAGGCTGGCCCGGAACGCGATCTCGCGTGGATATTCGTGTGCCGACAACCGGGTGCGCACGAAGGCCTGGATCTCGGCGGCGAGCGCCTCGGACGGCACGTGCCCGGGGCGCAGGACCACGAAGGCCTTGACGATCTCGGTGCGGATCGGATCGGGCTTGCCCACCGCCGCCGCCAGCGCCACTGCCGGGTGGCGCAGCAGGCAATCCTCGATCTCGCCGGGACCGATCCGGTAGCCCGACGAGGTGATGACGTCGTCGTCGCGGCCGACGAAGTGGACGTAGCCATCGGCATCGATGCGGCCCTGGTCGCCCGTGGTCATCCAGTCGCCGAGGAACTTGCGCTCCGTCGCCTGCGGATCGTTCCAGTAGCGCAGGAACATCACCGGGTCGGGCCGGGCGACGGCGATCTGGCCGGTCTCGTCGACGGCCGCCGGGCTGCCGTCCGGACGGATGACCGCGACGCGGTGGCCCGGCACCGGCCGGCCGGTCGAGCCCGCCCGCGCCACGCCCAAGCTCGCGCAGGAGGCCAGGACCAGGTTGCACTCGGTCTGGCCGTAGGCCTCGTTGATGGTGAGGCCGAGCGCTCCTGTCGCCCAGTGGAAGGTCTCCGGCCCCAGCATCTCGCCGGCCGAGGCCAGGGTGCGGAGATGGCGCAGGTCGAAGCGCCCGCGCGGATCCTCGACCGTGCGCAGCATCCTGAGCGCCGTCGGCGGCACGAAGGCGTTGGCGACCGCGAGGTCGGCCATCAGCCGGAACGCCTCCTCCGGCTCGAACTTCTCGGCCTTGCGCGCCACCACGGCGACGCCGTGATGCAGGCTCGGCAGGAGCGCGTTGAGCAGGCCGCCGGCCCAGGCCCAGTCGGCCGGGGTCCACATCCGGTCGCCGGCCTTCGGCATGAAGTCGTGCATCATACAGAAGCCCGGCAGGTGGCCGAGCAGCACCCGGTGGCCGTGCAGCGCCCCCTTCGGCGGGCCGGTGGTGCCGGAGGTGTAGATCATCAGGGCCGGGTCGTCGGCCAGGGTGTCGACCGGGATGAGGTCCGGCGAGGCCGCCGCCAGGAGTCCGGCGTAGGCGAGCGCCCCGTCCGCCGCGCCGTCGATCGAGACGACGAGGTCGAGGTCCGGCAACGCGTCGCGCAGCGGGCCGAGCTTGGCGACGCCGCCCGCATGGGTCACCACGGCCCGGGCGCCGGCATCGCTCAGGCGGTGGAGCAGGCCTTCCGGGCCGAACACCACGGCGAGCGGCAGCGCCACCGCGCCGAGCTTGTAGATCGCGAGATGGGCCACCACCACGGCGGGGGATTGCGGCAGCAGCACCGCCACCCGGTCGCCGGCCTGGATGCCGTGGGCCCGCAGGCCGTTGGCGAAGCGATTCGAGGCCTCGCGCAGGGCCGCGAAGGACCAAGCCTCCACCCGGCCGTTCGCGCCGACATCGAGGATCGCCGTGCGCTCCGGATCGGCCGCGGCCCAGCGGTCGCAGACGTCGACCGCGATGTTGTAGCGCTCCGGGATCCGCCAGCGGAACCCGGAGCGCCAGTCGTCGTAGGAGGTCGGGCTCACGCCTCGCGCGGCGGGAACCCGCCCTCGAACACGAAGTCGGACAGGGGATGGCGGCCGTTCGGGGTCTCGCGGGCGCGGGTCTCCTCCGGCAGGCTCGCCGGGTCGGCCTTGCGGCCGATGGCGAAGGCCGCCTCGACCCGGTGATGGGGCGGCAGGTTCAGCGCCGTGGGGGCCCGCTCGTGGTCGAAGCCGGTCATGCCGTGGGCGTGCCAGCCCATCTTGATCGCCTGGAGCTGGAACAAGGCGGAGGCCGTGCCGGCATCGAAGGAGTGGCTGTAGGAGGGCTGCAAGCCGTCCTTGGTGTTCATCATCCCGTTCGAGGCGATGAACACCAGGGCCCCGGCGTTCTTCACCCAGCCCTGGTTGAACGGCACCAGGAGCCCGAACAGCGTCTCCCAGGCGGGGGTGCCGGGCAACGCGTAGACGAAGCGCCAGGGCTGGGAGTTGTAGCCCGACGGGGCCCAGCGCGCCGCCTCGATCATCGTCAACAGCGCGGCCTGCGGCACCGCCTCGCCGGTGAAGGCGCGGGGCGACCAGCGCTCGAGGAAGAGCGCGTCGATCGGATGGTCGGCGGTCCGGGAATTGGCGGTGGTCACGAGCGGAGACTCTCCGTGAGTGTCGCGCCGTCCTGCCAGCAAGCGCGGCGGTTGTCACGGACCCTTTGGCGGAGCTGACCCGCGGAAACATCATACCGCCCCCGGTGTTGTCCTCGACACGGACGAGACGGCCGCAAAGGGAGACGAGCGATGGCGAAGACGGATCAGGCGCGGCCCAGCTTGCGCGACTTCGACCCCTATACAGACCGCAACGGTCAGGACATGGGGCAGGATTCTCCCCTGGATGTCGGGGTGCCGCAGCGCACGCAGGAAGATATGGCCCATGACCCGATGGGCCAGGCCCGCGATGCCCGGGTCGCCTCGGACTTCAACCGCCGCGACGCGATCGGCGCGACCGACGGCAGCCAGGCCACCGAGGACGAGACCCCGCCGGAGAACCTGCGCCGCATCAGCGACCCCTCGACCGGCAGTCCCGCCACCCGCGAGGCGATCGACCGGGCGACCGCCGCGATCGGCAAGGACGAGGGGGAGTGAGATCATGACGCGCAAGCCCGACGACGTGGTGGGCAGCCAGGGCGGGCCGGCCGCCGGCGGCGGCCACCAGACGCCCGAGCAGGCGGCGATCACCCGGCAGGAGGGGGGCGGCCGCGACGAGGCCGAGCTGAAGCGCGAATGGTCCTCGGCCGGCACCCCCGGCCGGCCGCCGGTCTCGGTCGGCGGCAGCTCCGGCGGCCATTCCGACCAGATCGCCGCGCAAGGCCCCGACGAGGGGAAGAAGGTCGCGGACGGTGGGTCCCGGACCGAGAAGACCGGCGGCAAGGTCGATTGGTGAGGAGGCTGGCATGGCGGAGCGCAAGGACGGGCGGGATGGAAAACCCGCTCACGACGACAGGATCACCGCCGACGACCTGAAGGGCGTCGCGGCGGTGCCGCAGGACGGCGACGGCAAGGACAACAAGTCCGGCGCGCATGCGGGGGATCGCCAGGGCGACGAGGTCGATCCGGGAGCGGGTTAGGGGGCCGGCTGCCTCCGCCGGCTGCGGCAAGGCGGGCGACAAGGCGGCCGGCTGGACATCCGCATGATGAGTCGGCCGCCAGGCGGCCGACGCGGTTCCTCACGGGGACGACGATGACGAAGCTCTTCATCGCACGGGTGCGTGGCAAGTCCGGGGACCGGCCGCTCGTGACGGTGCGTGCGGCGGCCGAAGGCGAGGCGAGGTTGTTTCTCGAGGCGGCCTATCCGGACGACGAGGTGGTCGAGGTCGCCGATCCCGGTGACTGGGTCAGCACGTCCGATACCGGCTCGAAGGCGGGGGATGTGCGCGAGCATCCCGGTGTCGCGTGGCAGGCGCCGACGACGGGTCTGAGCTAGACTTCCCGTCGGGCTGAAGCCTGCTTGGTGGATTGCAAGCTTGAGCCCCGTCCCGCCCCCCGGCATAGGGGCGCCATGTCCTCCATTTCTCCTCCGCCCCGCCTGATCCCCCGCCCGAATCAGGTCGAGGCGATCCGCGCCATCCTGGCGGCACGGGCGCAGGGGCGGCCGGGCTTCCTGCTCGGCGACATGACCGGGCTCGGCAAGACGCTGTCGGTCTGGGGCGCAGTGGCGGCGATGCCCGAGAGCACCGTGCTGATCGTCTGCCCGAAGGGAGCGATGCCGCAATGGCGGCGCACGATCCGGGATTCGGGGCTGGCCGAGAAGGACGTGACGCTCCTCAACTACGAGCGCACCAAGTCCCTGCTGGCGCTTCCCGCCGCCAGCGCCCGCCGCTCGGTGCGGGCGAAGAACAACGAGCTCGCCAAGCTCGGGCAGCCCAAGCGCGTCTGGCCGATCGTGGTGTTCGACGAGGCCCACCGCCTGCGCAACCCGAACTCGCAACAGGGCCAGGCCTGCCGGCGGATGGCCGAGGCCGCCGCGTTCACGGTCTATGCCAGCGCCACCGCGGCCCAAGCGCCGCACGAGCTGTCCTATCTCGGCGCCCTGCTGGGCCACGCCGTCGGCCGTCCGGTCGAGACCATCGCCGACTTCCGCGCCCTGATGCAGCACCTGAAGATCGGCCGGGCCAAGGGGCGCTGGCAGAACTGGTCCTGGGAGCCGAATGCCCGCGACCAGACCGTGATGGCCGACCTGCTCTATCGCGGCACGCGGGCGATCGGGCTCCGGCGCCGGCCGGCCGACATCGCCGGCTGGCCCGAGGTGCAGCGCGACCTCGCGCCCACCGCCCTCGATGCGGCGGCCAAGCGCCTCTACGACGCGACCTGGCGCGAGTTCCGCCGGGAATGGGGCCTGGCCGGCGGCTCGAACCGGCGCGCCGCCGGCTGGGCGGCCGATCTGCGCTTCCGCCAGAAGGCGAGCCTGATCCGGGTCGCCGGCACCGTCGACCTCGCCGAGGATCTTCTGGAGGCCGGCGAGCAGGTGGCGATCTCGGTGGCGTTCCTGGAGACCGGCGCGGCGCTCGCCGCGGCCTTGGCGGGCCGTGGCTGGCGCGCCGGCACCATCGACGGCACGCAATCGCCCGAGACCAACGAGGCGGTCCGCGTCGCCTTCCAGCGCGGCGAACGCGATGCGGTGGTGTTCACCGTGACCGAATCGATCTCGCTCCACCGCAACGAATTGCCCGGCGGCGAGCGCCCGCGCAGCCTGATCGTCCACGACATGCGCCACAGCGCGATCCAGCTCAGCCAGATCGAAGGGCGCTGCCACCGCGACGGCGAGCGCGCCGCGATCCTGTTCGCCTATGCGGAGGGGACCGTGGAGGAGCGGGTGGCCGCCACGGTGATCGCCCGCATGGCCGGGATGGACAGGATGGCCGGCGAGGATACCTCCCTCCTCGACGCCATCGCGCGGATCATCGATGGTGAGGCGGAGTAGGGAGGTCTTCCCATGGTGACGCGAGGATTCACGGGGCGCCGCCCGGCCCGGCCGGATGCGGAGCGCCTGCCGCCGGGCCAGTACCTCACCGAGGACTTCCCCGTGCTGCAGCTCGGGCCGACGCCGAAGATCGACCTCGCGCGCTGGCGCTTCACCCTGCGGGAGGGATCGAAGCCCCTGAAGAGCTGGAGCTGGGCGGAGTTCGAGGCCCTGCCGCGGACCCGCTGGAAGGGCGACATCCACTGCGTCACCAAGTGGTCGAAGTTCGATACCGCCTGGGAGGGCGTGACGATCGACGACCTCCTGGCGGCGGCGGGAATCGCGGCGCCGACCGCCTACCTGCTCGCCGAGGGCTACGACGACTACACCACCAACGTGCCGGTGGCCGACCTGACCGGGGCCAAGGCCATGGTGGCGACCCGCTATGCCGGCGAGCCGATCCCGCCCGACCACGGCGGTCCGGCGCGCCTGCTGGTGCCGCACCTCTACTTCTGGAAGAGCGCCAAGTGGGTGAAGGGCCTGCGCTTCACGCAAAAGGACGAGGCCGGGTTCTGGGAGCTGCGCGGCTACCACATGGTTGGCGATCCCTGGCGCGAGCAGCGCTTCACCGGCGACTGAGCGGTGGCGCTCACCTGGCAGGAGGCGCGGATCACCGCCGCCGCCCCCGAGACGGCGCGGGTGCGGCGCCTCACCCTGGCGGTCGGCTGGTCGAGGCCCTTCCGGGCCGGCCAGCATGTCGACGTGCGGCTGACCGCGCCGGACGGCTACCAGGCCCAGCGCAGCTACTCGATCGCATCCTCGCCGATGCAGGCCGAGACGATCGACCTCCTGATCGAGCGCCTCGACGACGGCGAGGTCTCGGGCTTCTTCTCCGACGTGGCCGAGCCCGGCGACGCGATCGAGCTGCGCGGGCCGATCGGCGGCGCCTTCGTGTGGGATTCGGGCGCGGGCGGGCCGCTGCTCCTCGTCGGCGGCGGCTCCGGGGTGGTGCCGCTCCTCAGCATGCTGCGCCACCGGGCCGAAGCCGCGCCCGGCGTGCCGGCCCTGCTGCTCTACTCCGCCCGCACGCGCGGGGAGGTGATCGCCCGCGACGAACTGATGCGCCGCGACGCCGAGGAGCCGGAATTCCGGTTGAGGCTCGCCCTCACCCGGGAGACGGGCGGCCGGCGGATCGACGCGGACACGATCGGGGAGGCGCTCGCCGCCCTCGGGACACCGGCCCACGCTTTCGTCTGCGGAGCGAACCCGTTCGTCTCGGCCATCGCCGACCTCCTCGTCGAGGCCGGCCTGCCCCCACGCACGATCCGCACCGAACGCTTCGGAGGATAGACCGCACGATGCCCGAGATCACCGGTCATACCCGCGTCTTCGCCATTCTCGCCGACCCGATCGCCCAGGTGAAGGCGCCGCAAGGGCTCAACCGCATCATGGCCGAGCGCGGGGTCGACGGGGTGATGGTCCCGCTCCACGTCGCCGCGGCGGACCTGCCGACGGTCCTCGCCGGCCTGCGGGCGGTGCAAGGCTTCGGCGGCGCGATCATCACGGTGCCGCACAAGACCGCGATCGTGCCGCTCCTCGACCATGTCAGCGAGGCGGCCCGGCTGGTCGGCGCCGTGAACGCGGTGCGGCGCGAGCCCGACGGCCGCCTCGTCGGCGAGATCCTGGACGGCGCCGGCTTCGTCGCGGGCCTGCAGGCGGCGGGCCACGACGTGCGGGGCCGCAGCGCCTACCTCGCCGGGGCGGGCGGGGCGGCGAACGCCATCGCCTTCGCGCTGGCCGAGGCCGGGGTGAGCCGCCTCACCGTGCACAACCGCACGCCCTCGCGGGTGGAGGACCTGTTTTCCCGCCTGCGCCGGCTCGTCCCCGACCTGCCGCTGGCGCCCGGCGGTCCCGATCCGGCCGGGCACGACCTCGTGGTCAACGCCACCTCGCTGGGATTGAGGCCCGACGATGCGCTGCCGCTCGATCCCGCCGGGTTGAGCCCCGGCCAGCTCGTGGCCGAGATCATCATGCAGCCGGCCGAGACCCCGCTGCTCGCCGCGGCGGCGGCGCGCGGCTGCCGCACCCATCCTGGCCTGCCGATGCTGGAGGGGCAGCTCGCCCTGATGGCCGATTTTCTCGGCATGCGGCCGTGACCCGGGCCCCCGGTCACAGCCCCAGGCGCGCAGCCGTGCGCAGGGGGGCGAGCACCCCGTAGCCGAGGCTGGGATGCCAGCTCGACGGGCCGTGGCGGTTCGCATCCGTCCGGAGCGCGACGGTGAGGTCGCGCGGGCTGACGGCCGCGTGCGGCAGCCGGGTCCGGAGCGCGGCGACGCAGCCGGCGGCGACCGGGCAGGCGGCGGCGGTCCCGGCATCGGCCGTGCCGGGCCCGGCCGCCTCCGAGCCCAGGAAGTCGGTGAAGCTCGCCAGGTCCGGCTTGGCGTAGACCATGCCGGGAATGCCCGGCCCCTGCGCGGCGTCGCCGGTCCGTCGGCCCCGCAGGGTCACGCCGGTCACCGTGATGACGTCCGGATGGGCGCTCGCCCCCATGATGGCGGATCGGGGGCGCTCCGGGCCGCCACGGCCGGCCGCGAACAGGATGTCGACGCCGTAGCGGCTGAGCGTCCCGACGATCCGGTTGAAGGGATGGCCCGGATTGTCGACGTAGCGACCGGGATGCCCGGCCGGGAAGTCCGTGCTCTCGTCGCACAGGCCCCAGGAATTGGTGACGACGAGCGCCTTGAAGCGCGGCTTCTCCGCCCGCACGGCCGCGAGCAGGCGCGCATAGGCCTGGAGCGCGTCGCTGAGGAAGCCGGATCCCGCCGCAGGCAGGATCGGCACGTCGAGCAGCATCGCCCGCGGGGCGGCGATGAGGGCGTCGTAGGCGCACATCGTGCCGGAGCCGACCGGGTGGCCGCCCGGCTCCCCCGGCAGGACCGACCAGGCGGGCGAGGCCTCGAGCCCGGCCGTCACGCTCCGGGCCGCGAGATGCGCGCGGTTGATCCCGGTATCCACCACGGCGATCGCGACGCCCGCGCCGTCGAGCCTCCGTGCGGCGAGGCCGGGCACGCCCAGGCGCCGCTCGACCTCCGCCCGGGTGCCGGCCGGGACGCGAGCGGCGCCGGCGGGCGTCGCGATGGGCGTGATCGGCGGGTCGGAGAAGATCGCCGCACCCTCGGTCGTCCACGCGGGCAGCTCGGCATCGGCGTCGATCGTCGCCCGGACGGCGTAGTGCGGGGCGCCGTCGGAGGACGACACGGAGACGAGGGAGGACGATTGATGACCCTCGAGTGGAACGGCAGAAAAGCGCGTGTCGATCTCCGCGCGTGCCGGTAATCCGGTCAGGCGACGATTCATTCCGCCGCCGCCGATCAGCCTCGTCATGGCAGATTCGTGCAGGGCTTCCTGCGTCGGCAGGACGAGGATCACGCGCCGCTCGGGCATCGTCGTCTCCTGTCGGGATTTATGCGTTACTTTATCTAGAATCTGTTCACGTACAAGAAGTTTCCGCTACAACATGTGAATGACCCTACGGAAGAGTGGATGATCGCCCGCGTCGGGCCGGCACGGCGGAACGGTTCTTCTCATCCGGGCGGGTCGCGGGGAATCGGGAGCCGCCGCCGCCCGGCCGAGCGGGCTTGACCCCGGCGGCCATCCGGGCGAGGCCGGCGGCCACACTCACCTCACCCGCGCGACCCCGTCGGAGGATGCCGATGACCCTTCCGGCTCACCAGGCCCAGCATGTCACCCCGCCACACGCGCTGATCGACCGCCTCGGCCAGCGCCTCGGCCCCGCCGGCCTCCTCACCCAGGAGGCCGACATCGCCCCCTTCGCGATCGACTGGCGGCGCCTGTTTCCGGGCCGGCCGGCCTGCGTGGTGCGCCCCGCTTCCACCGCCGAGGTGGCGGACGTGGTGCGGCTGTGCCGGGAGGCCGGCGCCGCCCTGGTGCCGCAGGGCGGCAATACGGGGCTCGCCGGCGGCGCGGTGCCGGATGGCTCCGGCTCGCAGGTGGTGCTGTCCCTCGCCCGCATGGCCGCGATCCGCGGGGTCGACCCCGTCGGCCTGACGCTGACCGCGGAGGCCGGCTGCGTCCTCAAGGTGGCGCAGGACGCCGCCGAGGCGGCCGGCCGGCTCCTGCCGGTGAGCTTCGCGGCGGAAGGCTCGGCGCTGGTCGGCGGCGTCGTCGCCACCAATGCGGGCGGGATCAACGTGGTGCGCTACGGCATGACCCGCGGCCTCGTCCTCGGCCTCGAGGTGGTCCTCGCCGACGGCAGCGTCGTCGACGGGTTGCGGGCCCTGCGCAAGGACAATGCCGGCTACGACTGGAAGCAGCTCTTCATCGGCACCGAGGGCACGCTCGGCATCGTCACGGCGGCGGTCCTGCGCCTCGTCGCGCGGCCGCGCCACAGCGCGACGGCCCTCCTCGCCGTGCCCGACCCGGCGGCGGCCCTGCGCCTGTTCACCCTGGCGCAGGAGGAGATCGGCGACAGCATCCAGGCCTTCGAGCTGATCTCCGGCACCTCCCTCGGCCTCGTCGAGAAACATGCGGGCTTGAAGAGCCCGGTCGGGCAGGCCGGCTGGACCGTGCTGATCGAGGCGGCCTCGTCGCTCTCAGGGCTTCGCGAGGCGATGGAGGGCGTGCTCGGCACGGCGCTCGAGCGCGAGGACGCCCTCGACGGGGTTCTGGCCGAATCCGGCCGGCAGGCCGCCGACCTCTGGGCCCTGCGCGAGCACGTCACCGAGTGCGAGGCCCGCGAGGGCAAGAGCGTGAAGCACGACGTCTCGGTGCCGATCACCGCGATCCCCGACTTCCTCGACGAGGCCGGCCGGGTGCTGGCGGCGGGAGCGCCGGGCACCCGCGTCAACGCCTTCGGCCACATGGGCGACGGCAACATCCACTACAACGTGCTGATCGGGCCCGACCATGCCTCGGAGGCGATCAACGCCCTCGTGCACGGGGTGGTCGACCGCTACGGCGGCAGCATCTCGGCCGAGCACGGCATCGGCCAGTACCGCGTCGCCGAGCTCGCCCGCCACCGCCACCCGGACGAGATGGCGCTGGCGCGGCGGATCAAGGCGGCACTGGATCCGGAGGGGCTGCTGAACCCGGGCAAGGTGCTGGCGCGGGGGTAGGAGACGCGCACGGGTGAACCCTCCCCCGCAGCGGGAGGAGGGTTACGAAGCGGATCCCATAACGACAAAAAACACCCGGGGGAGGACCATGGACGCGTTCGACTTCGTCATCGTCGGCGGCGGCACGGCGGGCTGCGTGCTGGCCAACCGTCTGAGCGAGGATGCGCGCCACCGCGTGCTGCTGCTGGAGGCGGGCGGGGAGGGGACCGGGTTCTGGGTCGGCATCCCGGCCGGCTTCCCCAAGCTCCTCACCGGCGCCGCCTTCAACTGGCGCTTTTCCACCGAGCCGGAGCCGAACACGCACGACCGCGCCATCGTCGTTCCCCGCGGCAAGGGGCTCGGCGGCTCCACGCTGATCAACGGCATGATCTTCGTGCGCGGCCAGCCTCAGGATTTCGACGTCTGGGCCCAGAGCGGCAGCCGCGGCTGGGCGTGGGACGACGTCCTGCCCTACTTCCGCAAGCTGGAGCATTTCGAGGGCGGCGATCCGGACTTTCGCGGCCGGGGCGGGCCGCTCCACGTCACCCGGGTCGGGGTGAAGAACCCTCTCGCCGACGCCTTCATCCGCGCCGGGACCGAGGCCGGCTACCCTGAGAACCCCGATTACAACGGCGCCTCGCAGGAGGGCTTCGGCTACTACCAGGCCAACCAGCGCAACGGCCGGCGCTGGAGCGCCCGGGACGCCTACCTGCAGCCGGCCCGCAAGCGGCCGAACCTGGAGGTGCGCACCCACGCCCACGTCCTGCGCCTCGATCTCGACGGCCGGCGCGTGACCGGCGTCACCTACCGGCGCGACGGGCGCGAGGAGCGGGTGAGCGCGCGGGCCGAGGTGATCCTGGCCGCCGGCGCCGTGCAATCGCCCCACCTCCTCGAACTCTCCGGCATCGGCCGGCCGGACGTGCTGGCGCAGGCGGGCATCCCGCTGCGCCACGCCCTGCCGGGGGTCGGCGAGAACTACCGCGACCACTACGCCACCCGGATGAACTGGCGCGTGACGCGGCCGGTGACCCTCAACGAGGCGACCCGCGGCTGGCGCCTCGGCCTCGCGGTCGGGCAGTATTTTCTGACGCGCCGCGGCATCCTGACCCTCGGCACCGGCCTCGCCCACGGCTTCGTGCGCACCCGGCCGGACCTCGCCGGGCCGGACGTGCAGTACTTCTTCATGCATGCGAGCTACGCCAACGCCGCCGACCGCACCCTCGACCGCGAGCCCGGCATGACGATCGGCGTGACGCAGCTGCGGCCGGATTCCCGCGGCACGATCCACGCGGTCTCGGCCGATCCCCTGCGCGCCCCGGCGATCCGCCCGAACTTCCTGAGCGCGCGCACCGACCAGGAGGCCCTGATCGAGGGCATGCGCATCGCCCGCCGGGTGATCGCGCAGCCGGCCATGGACCCCTACCGCGCCCACGAGCTCAATCCCGGCGCGGGCGTGCAGTCGGACGACGAGTGGCTCGACTTCGCGCGCCGGAACGGCCAGACCATCTATCACCCGGTCGGCACCTGCAGCATGGGCCAGGGCCCGGAGGCGGTGGTGGACGAGCGCCTGCGGGTGCGCGGCCTCCAGGGCTTGCGGGTGATCGACGCCGCCGTGATGCCGACCGAGGTCTCGGCCAACACCCAGGCCGCCGTGATGATGATCGCCGAGAAGGGCGCGGACCTGATACGGGAGGATCGGCGCTGACGCGCGACCCGCGATGGACGTCCCTGGGGACCTGACGAGATGCGCACCCTGCCGATCGAGCCGATCACCGCCGAGGCCTTCGCACCCTACGGCACGCTGCTGGTCGGCCCGGCGGCCGGCCCGCGGCAGGACCGGGCGGCCGATCTCGAGAACGGGCGCCCGGGCGTGGCCCTCAACCTCGCCCTGATCCGGAGCGAGCCCTTCGCCGGCACGATGCCGCTGCGCCGGCTCGAACGGCACCCGCACTCGGCGCAAGCGTTCCTGCCGCTCGCCGTCGGCGAGTACCTGGTCGTGGTGGCGCCCGATGCCGCCGGGCGGCCGGACGAGGCGGCGTTGCGCGCCTTCCGGGTGCCGGCCGGCACGGGAATCGTCTATCGCAGCGGGGCCTGGCACGCCCACATGACCACGATCACGTCACCCGGCACCTTCGCGATGCTGGTGCACGAGGATGGCGGGCCCGAGGATTGCGTGTTCGCGCCGATCGCCCCGGTCACGCCGGAGGCGTGAGGCCGGCCCTCAATTCACCGACGGCTCGTCGAGCCGGAACGCGAAGGTCGCGGTGTAGACGTCCTCGTCGGCGAGCGTCGGGGTGGCCGACGGGCTCACCGTCTGGCTCACCGTGAGGACCTGGCTGCCGGCCTTGCGGATCGGTACCGTGGCGACGCCGTCGGGGTCGGTGGTGTAGGCCGGCACGCCGGCCCGCTCCGGCTCCATGCCGCTGTCGCCGTAATAGAGGTCGGCCCCCGGCAGCGGCGCGCCGCGGAACAGCACCCGCACCCGGATCGCCCCGGCGGTCGGGCCCGGGACCTCGACCGGCACGATCTCCAGCGTGTGGCCGATCACCCGCAGCCACGGCGCGCCGGGGCCGAAGGCGGCCTTGGCGTATTTCACCGACCAGAGGCTGGAGCGGGCATCCGGCACCAGGCGCCGGCTGGCATTGAGGCGGGTGCCGTCGCGCAACGTGGTCCAGTAGCCGGCATCGTAGGTGGCGGCGGCGAGGGTGCGGCCGGGCTTTGCGCCGAGCGGCGCCAGCAGCGCCGGGGGCACGTCCGGCGGCGCGGGCTTGAGGCCACCGCGCAGGCTCGCGGCCCCGTCCTGCGTCAGGGCGACGAGGTCGATGAGCTGGGACGGGTTCGGCGCCTCGCGCTTCGAGGCGTGACCGTAATTGACCCGGACCTGGGGCGCGGAGTCGACGGTGCTGAGCGTCAGCCACAATTCCTGCGCGCGACCGGGCTGCGAGGCCCCGAGAACGAGGGCGGCGGCCAGAGCGGTGCGGGGCAGGAGTAGCATCGGTCGTCGGTTCTCCATCGGGCGGCGCCACGGGCCGGGGCCCCGAGGCGCCTCACGCGGGTGGGGCGAGGCACGAAGCGGGCCCGCGGCGGCGAGGCATCATAACCCATCCGGCGGCAATCCGATCCCCATCGGACGCCCGAGGCTGCACGCCCTCGGGCGGGCGGCTCTCAGGTCGGCTTCGCCTGCTGTCCCTGACGTGCCTGGCGTGCCCCGTTCGCCAGGTAGGACAGGGCCATGGCCCCCGCAACGGCCGCCGCCGCCGCCCCGAACACCACCGCGATCCGCGCCATCCCGGCCCTCCTTCCGGGCGAGCCCGGCATTGTTAGCGCTTGGATTGTTAGCTCTTGGAATGGGGCGAACGGGCCGCATCTTCGCGGGTTCCGCCGGCGGCCGCGAGGGCCAGGGCGCGCAGGCGCACCTCCGCGTCCGGGTCGGTCGGGCATCCCTGCGCGAGCCAGGCCTGCCGCGCCGCCGCCAAGCCCCGGCCGAGGCCGCGTCCGGGCGATGCGCCGGCTGCGACCAGGGCCGCCCCGGTGACCGGCAGGACCGGCGCCCGCTCGGCCCCGGCGGCGAAGCGGGCGAGCGCGTCGGCGGCCTCCGGCGACAGCACCGGCCGCGGCTCGCCCGTCAGCACCAGGGCGGCATCCGTCGCCGCTCCCGCGCCGTGCACGGCCACCAGCCGCCGCACATCCGCAACCGTCAGGGGGGCGCGCGCACCGTGCAGGGCAGCCTCGGCCCCCGCATAGGCGGAGAGCCGCCCGTGCTCCGCCTTCGACAGGCGCAAGGATTCCCGCAGGCGCTCGGCATCGGCCTCGGAGCGCACCGCCAGGGCGGCGAGGCGGCGCACGGCATCCGGCTCGACTTCCACGGCGGCGAGGCGGGCGAGGCGGCCGAGATCGCCGACGCCACCGATCAGGCGCTGCAGCAGGCCCGTCTGCGACAGGATCGCGGTGACGGCGGGCGCGCCGGGGGCGACGAGGAGCTTCAGCAGTTCTCCCCGCACCCGCTCGCGGGAGAGGAGCGCCAGCCCGTCCCGCGCCTCGATCGCGGCGGACAGCCCCTCCGGATCGGGGGCACCGGCGCCGTAGCGGGCGTGGAAGCGGAAGAAGCGCAGGACCCGCAGGTAATCCTCGCGGATGCGCTGGCGCGCCTCGCCGATGAAGCGCACCCGGGCCTCGCGCAGGTCGGGGAGGCCCCCGACCGTGTCGTGCACTTGCCCGTCCGGCGTGACGGAGAGGGCGTTGACGGTGAAGTCGCGCCGGGCGGCGTCGCGGGCGAAGTCGCGGCCGAAGCGCACGACCGCGTGGCGCCCGTCGGTCTCGACATCCTCGCGCAGGGTCGTGACCTCGAACGGCTCGCCCTCCGCCACCACCGTCACGGTGCCGTGCGCGATGCCGGTCGGCACGGGCTTCAGGCCCGCGTCGCGCGCGCGCGCCACCACCGCCTCGGGCAGCCGCGTGGTGGCGAGATCGATATCGGCGACCGGGCGGCCGAGGAGCGCGTCGCGCACCGCGCCGCCGACGAGGCGGGTCTCCTCGCCCGGGCCTTCGAGGGCGGCGAGCACCCTGGCGAGGCGCGGCCGCGCCAGCACCGCCCGCAGGGCCGCCTCGTCGAGGGTGCGGCTCACCGGAACTGCCCCGGCACCACCCGGCCGTTCTCGATATGGGTCGGCACGAAGCCGTCCCGGTGCCGCTCCGAGGTGAGCGCCACCACCACGAAAGAGGCGATGACCAGGGCGGCGCCCGCGATGGCGAGGCGCGCGGCCTGGTCGCTCCAATGGACCCAGCGCAGCGGGCTGCGCCGGCGCAGCAGCAGCCACACCCCGAAGACCGCGAAGGGGAGCAGGAAGAGCAGCATGTCGTCGATCAACGCGCGAATCATGGGGCTCTACTCATCCGCGTCGCGGAGCCGGTCGTAGAGGTTGCGCACGATGCCGGCGGTCACCCCCCAGATGTAGCGTTCGCCGAAGGGGATCGCGTAGTAGCGCCGCTGGCGCCCGCGCCATTCCCGGCTGTGCAGGGCGTGGTTGGCGACATCCATCAGGAAGTCGAGCGGCACCTCGAACGCCTCCGCCACCTCCTGCGGATTGAGGCTCAAGCGAGCGTCCGGCGCCACCAGCCCGACCACCGGCGTCACCAGGAAGCCGGTGCCCGACAGGTAGGGATCGAGGTAGCCGAGCGGCGTCACCGCCCTCGGATCGAGGCCGATCTCCTCCTGCGCCTCCCGCAGGGCCGCCGCGAGCGGGGAGGGATCGCCGGGATCGATCTTGCCGCCCGGGAAGGCGATCTGGCCGGAATGGTCGCGCAGATGCGCCGAGCGCAGGGTGAACAGCACCGAGACGCCGTCGTCCCGCGGCACCACCGGCACCAGCACCGCGGCGAGCCGGGGCGGACGCGACAGGGCGGCCTCCAGCACGTCGGGCTCGAGGTCGTGGTCGCCCCGCGGATTGGACGTGTCGTCGTGCGGGCCCGGCGGCTCGGGCCGCAGGCGGGCCCGGGCGCGTTCCAGGAAGGCGTCGAGGGCGCAGAAGCCCAGGACTTGCGTCGCGGCGAGGTCGGTCACGACAGCTCGGCCACGCGGGCGATGCGGTGGAAACGCCCGCCGGCGGCGAGCCCGAACCAGCTCTCGCCCTCGTCCTCGCGCTCCTCGCAGAGGTCCACGAGGTCGTAGGTGAGCGCCCGGGTGACCCGGGCCCAGAGGCCGTGGCGCACGGCGATGTAGGGCTTGAACCCGCCCTCCGGGTCGCGCTCGAACCGCAGGGGGTGGGCGTCGTCGAGGGGCACGACGTCGTCGAGGTTGGTGCGGAACGCGACGGCGCGGGCGTCGCCCTCGCCCTCCACCGCCATCTCGACCGCCAGGAAGGCCGCGTCCTCGACCTCGATCCCGACCCGCTCCACCGGCGTCACCAGCACCGTGCGCCCGTCGGGATCGCGGCGCAGGATCGTCGAGAAGAGCCTGACCAGGGCCGGCCGGGTGATCGGGCTACCGTTGTAGTGCCAGGTCCCGTCCGCGGCGATGCGCATCGGGATCTCGCCGCAGTAATCCGGGTTCCAGCGCTCGACCGGCGGCGGCCCGCGTCGCGAGCCCTCCGCGCCGAGGGCGGCGGTGAGGCGTTCGAGGACCCCGCCGGGCGGGGCGCCGTTCGGATCGTGCGTCATCCCGCACTACATAGCGGATCGCGGCGGCTTGTGTACGGGCCCGGACCTCAGCTGCCCTCGGGCCGGCGGCGCAGGATCTTCCACACGCCGGTGGCCGCGGCGACGATGCGCCCGCCGCACCGCGCGTCGCCGCGCAGGAAGACCAGGCTGCTCGTGCGCTGCACCACCTCGGGCGTCATCGTGATCGTCTCGCCGATCCGCCCGGCCGACACGAACTGCATCTCGAACTGCACCGTGACGCAATTCGCCCCGCCGGCGGCCCGCATGGCGGCGAAGCCGAGCGCCCGGTCGGCGAAGGTCATCATCATCCCGCCCTGCACCACGCCGATCAGGTTGGCGTGCTTGGGCTCGGCCCGGAACGCGAAGCTCACCGCCTCGCCCTCCTCGCGCAGCAGGACCGGGCCGACCAGGGAGAGGAAGCCCGGATCGTCGAAGGGGCGCCAGCCGGCCGGATCGGAATCGGGGGTGGTCATGAGGGGCTCGGGGGGTGAGAGCTATGGACAGCGCGGCCGCGGCCGTGCCTCAACGTCCCTTACCAAGAAAATCGCCAGGGAGGCCCCGCAGCCGTGACGGACCAGATGCCAGAGGCGCGCCTGCGCGCCGACTCGGACGAGATCCAGGCGCGCCTGCGCGCCGATCCGGAGCAGATCCAGGCGCGGGTGCGCGCCAGCTTCGACAAGCAGGGGCTGATGCGGACCCTCGGGGCTACGCTGGAAGCGGTGTCGCCCGGCGCGGTCGAGATCGCGCTCGTGCCCGGTCCGGCGGTGTCGCAGCAGCACGGCTTCGTCCATGCCGGGGCGGTGAGCGCCGTCGCCGACAGCGCGGCGGGCTATGCGGCCCTAACCCTGATGCCGCCCGGCGCCGGGGTGCTGACGGCGGAGTTCAAGATCAACCTGCTGGCGCCGGCCGCCGGCCGCCGCATCCTGGCGCGGGGGCGGGTGGTGAAGGCCGGGAGGACCCTGACGCTGGCGCAGGCCGAGGTCTTTTCGGAGAGCGAAGGACGCGAGAAGCTGGTCGCGCTGCTGACCGCGACCCTGATGGCGGTGCAAGGGCGGGACGGCGTCGGCGATTGAGAAGGCGGCCCCGGCGGACTCCGCCGGGGCCGGACCAACGCTTACTTCTGGGTCTCGAGATAGGCCTCGAGGTCGGCGATCTTCTTGTCGTCCTTCAGGCCGGCATAGATCATCTTGTTGCCGGGCACCTTGGCCTTCGGGTCCTTGATGTATTCCTTGAAGGTGGCCGAATCCCAGGTCAGGCCGGAATTCTTCATCGCGGCCGAATAGTTGTAGCCCTCGTGGGTGCCGGCCTTGCGGCCGATCACGCCCTTGAGATCCGGGCCGACGCCGTTCTTGCCGAAGGCGTGGCAGGCCTTGCAGACGGCGAACGCCTTCTCGCCGGCGGCGGCGTCCTGGGCCTGGGCGGCGAAGGGGAGAAGGGCCGCCAGGGCGGCACCGAGGATGAGCTGACGCATGAGGTTCCCTCCAACGGACGTCGTTCGCGACGGGCCACCGGGATATGGCCCAGCCTGCAGTTTGGTACAGTTAAAAACGCCGACGGTTCGCGACGGGTCCCGTGCGGCGAAAAGAAGCTGTGCCGCGTCAGCGCGCAATCGGACGAAGGTGCGGGGGGATCCGATGGATGGGCGCGGTCCCTCGCCTCCTTTATGATGACGCACAAAGGACCGGCTCGCCGGGACCCGTCCGAACGAACCCGAGAGGATACGCCATGACGATCGCCTTCCCGCTCCCGGACCCCGCGATCCTCGCCCGCCGCGACACGATCCTCGACGGCCTGCGCGGCCTGGTGGCGCCGGAGGCCCTGGTGACCAGCGAGGACGAGCGCCGCGCCTTCGAGACCGACGGGCTCACCGCCTACCGCAAGATGCCGCTCGCCGTCGTGCTGCCCTCGACGACCCAGGAGGTCGCGGCGGTGATGCGCTACTGCCACGAGAACGGGGTGCGGGTGGTGCCCCGCGGCGCCGGCACGTCGCTCGCCGGCGGCGCCATCGCGCAGGAGGATGCGGTGATCCTCGGCGTGGCCAAGATGAACCGGGTGCTCGACGTCGATTTTTCCAACCGCACCGCCCGGGTCCAGGCCGGCATCACCAACCTCGCCATCAGCGCGGCGGTGGCGCATGAGGGCTTCTTCTACGCCCCCGACCCGTCGAGCCAGCTCGCCTGCACCATCGCGGGCAACATCGCGATGAATTCCGGCGGCGCCCACTGCCTGAAATACGGCGTCACCACCAACAACCTGATGGGCGTGACCCTGGTGCTGATCGACGGCACCGTGGTGGAGATCGGTGGCGACCACCTCGATGCCGCCGGCTACGATCTCCTCGGCCTCGTCTGCGGCTCGGAAGGGCAGCTCGGCATCGTCACCGAGGCGACCGTGCGGATCCTGCGCGCCGCGGAGGGCGCGCGGCCGGCGCTGATGGGCTTCGGCACGGTCGAGGATGCGGGCGCCTGCACGGCGGCGATCATCGGCGCCGGCATCATCCCGGTGGCGATCGAGTACATGGACCGCGAGGCGATCGCGATCTGCGAGGCCTTCGCCCATGCGGGCTACCCGCTCGACGCCGAGGCGATGCTGATCATCGAGGTCGAGGGCTGCCGGGAGGAATGCGACGCGATGCTCGCCCGCATCGTCGAGATCGCCAAGCCCTTCAACCCGACGAGTCTCAAGGTCTCGCAATCGGAGGCCGAGAGCGCCGCGATCTGGAAGGGCCGCAAGTCGGCCTTCGGCGCCACGGGCCGCATCTCCGACTACATCTGCATGGACGGCACCATCCCGACCGGGCAGTTGCCGCGCGTGCTGGAGCGCATCGGCGAGATCACCAAGTCCTACGGCCTGCGCTGCGCCAACGTCTTCCATGCCGGCGACGGCAATTTGCATCCCCTGATCCTGTTCGACATCAACACGCCCGGCGAGATGGAGAAGGCCGAAGCCGCCGGCGAGGAGATGCTGAAGCTCTGCGTCGAGGTCGGCGGCTGCCTCACCGGCGAGCACGGCGTCGGCATCGAGAAGCGCGACCTGATGACCGTCCAGTACAACCCGGAGGACTTGGCACAGCAGATGCGGGTGCGGGCGGTGTTCGATCCGGCCTGGCTGATGAACCCGGCTAAGGTCTTTCCGCTGGAAGGGCGGATCGCCGCGTGACGGTCAAGCGGGTCGGCAAGACGACGATCGAGGCTGCCCTGCCGGGCGAGGCGGCGATCGAGGCGCTCGCCGACCCGAAGGTGGTCGAGCGCGGCCGCGAGGTGGCGCGCTCGGGCGCCGTCTCCGACCTCGTGCGGCGCGGCGACCAGCTGACCGCCGCGGTCGCGGGCAGCGAGGACGCGCCCTACCGGGTCACGGTCCGGCTGACGGATCGCGGCGTGGCGGATTACCGCTGCACCTGCCCCTACGAGTGGGGCGGGGCCTGCAAGCACGTCGTCGCGGCCCTGCTCGCGGCAGGCAAGCCCGGCGCCGTGGCCGAGCGGCCGACCCTGCGCCGGCTCCTCGACGACCTGCCGCGCGAGGTCCTGGCCGACCTCCTCGTGCGCCGGGCCGAGGCCGATCCCGACCTCGCCGGCTGGATCGAGGTCGAGCTCGCCGCCACGCCGGGAAGCGGCCCCGTCGATCCGGCGCCGATCGCCGCGCAGGCCCGCACGCTGCTGGCCCGCAAGGCGCGGCACTACTGGGACGACTACGAATCCGCCGGCCCCTCCGGCGAGCTGCACGAACTGGTGGAGAAGGCGGTGCCGTTCCTGGAGGCCGGCGACGGGCGCAACGCCCTCAAGGTCCTCGTGGCCGTGGCCGAGCCGTTCATCGAACAGTGGCTCGGCGAGATGGCCGAGACCGACGAGGACATGTACCTCCTGTTCGAGGATCTCGGGCGGATGATGGCCGAGGCGGTGCTGATGAGCGACCTCTCGGAGGCGGAGCGCGACGACCTGTTCGAGACGGTCGATGGCTGGCAGGCCGAGCTCAGCGAGTACGGGCCCGAGGGTTTCTCCATCGCCCTGTCGGCGCTCGCCGCCGGTTGGGAGGGGCCCGCGCTCCAGTCCGTGCTCGGCGGCAAGGCGGCGTCCCTGCCGGAGACCGAGACGGATCTCATCGCCGTGCGCCTGCGGGTGCTCGCGGCCGCCGAGCGCACCGACGAGTACCTGAACCTCGCCCGCGCCGCCGGGGACGACGCGGCCTATGCCGGGATGCTGGTGCGCCTCGGCCGGATCGACGAGGCCGTGGCCCATGCGGCGAAGCACCTGACGGATCCGGGCGACGTTCTCGACCTCGCCCAGCGCTTGCATAAGGCCGGGCATCCCGATCGGGCGCTCGACCTCGCACGATCGAGTCTTCGCCGCCCCGATCTGACGGAGAGCGGCGGGACCGCGGTCCTGGCACGCTGGCTGCGCGACGAGGCCGCCGCGCTCAAGCGCCGGGACCTCGCCCTCGAAGGAGCCCGCGCCGCCTTCGCGGAGAGCCATTCCCTCGACGACTACAAAGCGGCCCGGACGATCGCCGGCAAGGGCTGGGCGTCCCTCCGCGACGACCTCCTGACGATCCTCGCCGGGGCCAATTTCGCCGACGACAGGATCGCGATCCTGCTCGAGGAGGGGCTGGTCGGGGACGCCATGAGGGCGGCCGAGTTCAGCCGCGAGGCTTACGTCGACGATGCGGTGCTGCACCGCTTGGCCGAGGCGGCTCTGGGTTCGGACCCGGCTTGGGTCGCGCGCTTCGCCGAATCGCGGGCCGAGCCGTTCCTGAAAGGCGGTTCGTCGCGCCTCTACGAGAGGGCCGCCGCCTGGCTCGCCCATGCCAGGAGAGCGTACCTGGCGCAGGGCCAGCACAAGGAATGGGCCCCGCGGATCGAGGCGCTGATCACCGAGAACAAGCGGCGCCACTCGCTCCGGCCGAAGCTGGAGGCGTTGCGCTGACGCTCAGGCCGGCGGCCCGAGCGGGGCGCAGCGGAAGGCGCCGTAGCCTCCTTGCGCCAGGCGCTCGGCGAGGGCCGGCAGGACGGTGTCGGCCTCCTCGCGCAGGGTCCAGGGCGGGTTGACCACGATCAGGCCGCTGCCGCTCAGGCGCGCCGGGTCGGGCCGGTGGATCAGCAGGTCGAGGCGCAGCGCCGGGCGGGGGAGGGCGGCGTCGAGGGTCGCGGCGAGGCGGTCGATCGCCGGGGCGTCCTTGATCGGGTACCAGGCGAGGTAGGTGCCGGTCGCCCATTTGGTCACCGCCTTCAGGAGTTCGCGGCCGAGGCGGTCGATCTCGCCCGGCACCTCGTAGGGCGGGTCGATCAGCACCAGGCCGCGGCGCTCCTTCGGGGGGATCAGGGCGGGGAGTGCCGTCCAGCCGTCGAGGGCCAGCACCTTGGTGCGGGCATCCTGGTTGTAGCGGGCATGCAGCACCGCGCCGTCGGCCGGGTGCAATTCCACGAACACGCCCTGGTCGCCGGGGCGCAGGAACTCGCGGATCAGGGCCGGCGAGCCCGGATAGACCGTGTCGCCGTGGCGCGCCCGCACGGACGCCACCGCCTGCCGGTAGGGGGCGAGCAGCGCCTCCACGTCCTCGGTGAAGGGCGCGTCGAGGCGGCCGATGCCGTCGTGCCACTCCCCGGTGCGGCCGGCCTCGTCGGCGGTCAGGTCGTAGAAGCCGAGGCCGGCATGGGTGTCGATCGCCCGGAACGGCGTCGCCTTGCGCTGGAGATGCGCCAGCACCCGGGTCAGCACCCAGTGCTTGAGCACGTCGGCGTGGTTGCCGGCGTGGAAGGCGTGGCGGTAATTCACGGGTCTTACGGTCCTCGTCTCGCCGTCCCGCGTGAGAATCGGCGCCGGATGCCCTATCATCATCGCATGCGCCGCGACGAGGTCTTTGCCCGCCTGAAATCCGCCGAGCCTGCCCTGCGGGCGAGCGGTGTCGCTGCTTTGTACCTTTTCGGCTCCCACGCCCGGGACGAGGCGCGGGACGATTCGGACATCGACGTGTTCGTCGATCCGGCGCCCGGCGTAACCTTCGGCTTCCTGCCGTTCATGGCCGCCTGCGAGGCGATCGAGGCTGCGGTCGGGGGCCGAGTGGATTACGGCACGCGCAGCGGCCTGCATCCGATCCTGCGCCCGCAGATCGAGCGGGACGCGGTCAGGGTGTTCTGATGGCCAGCCACTCGCCCCGCATCTGGTTGCTCGATATCCGAGGCGAGATTGCCGGCATTCGTGATCTGACCAAGGACGCGAGCCGTGCAGCATGCACTGCTGATTATCGCGGAGGCCGCCAAGCACATTCCACCCGATCTGAAGGCGTCAGAGCCTTCGGTGCCATGGCGGCAGATCCATGGACTCGGCAACATGCTGCGCCACGAGTATCGCCGGATCGACCCAGTCGTCCTGTGGTCTGTCATCACTGAGCATCTGGCACCCCTCGATGCCGCTGCTGCGGCACTTCTCGATCGGGTGCCGGACAAATGAGCCTTTAGCGCCCCGCCCCCACCGACACCTCCCCGGCGCGGCAGTTTTGGCGCGCCACTTCCGGACAGGCGGTGAAACCGCGCAGATCCTTGGTGAAGCAGATCCGCACCTCCTCGAGCTGCCCCGCCTTGCACGTCACCGCCATCATGTCCGGGCGCAGGCCCGGATTGGCAGCGACGAACTGGCGGGCGATGTCGATGGGGGCGGCGCGCAAATCCTCCTTCGGGCCCGACAGGGCGGCCGGGATCGTCACCGCGTCGCGGGCCTTGGCCGTCGCACGGAAATAGGCGGCGGGATCGAGGCCCGAGCAGGTGCCGTGCTGGCGCCATTCGTGCCGGGCCAGGCCCTCGCTCGGGAAGACGCCCTCGGCCGCTTCCATCGCCGGGCGGCTCGGGCTGCGCGGGAAGGCGCCGCATTCGCGCGGGTAGCCGCGGTCGTATTGCGGCCACAGGCCGTGGACCACGAAGCCCGGGTTGCGGCCCGTGTCGCATTGCCGGTCGTTGCGGCGCTCGCCGGTGAGCGCGCAGTAGGTCGGCGACCAGGAGAGCGCCAGGACGTAGAAGTCGAAGGAGCCCGGCTCGCCCCCGCGCCCCTGCGCGGCGGCGGGGCCCGCGGCGAGCCCCATGAGGGTCGCGAGCGCGAGCAGGGTGGCGGCGAGCCGGTTCATCACGGCCGGGCTTCGCGGCAGGACGAGGCCGAGGCGTAGGCATAGGCGAGATTGCGGTCGAGGCCGTGGACGCAGAACTCGACGCCGAAGGTCGAGCCGATGATGCCGAGGCTCTCGCGCACCGAGTAATCCACCCGCCGGCGCACCCCGTCCGAGGTGGTGGCGACCGCGGTGCAGAAGCGACGGGGATAGAAGTCGAGGCCCCAGGGCCGCCAGGCGGTGCGCTCGATGCTGTCGTAGGACGCGATCGTCAGCGTCGAGTTCCAGAACTTCGCCTCCTTCTCGGCGAACTGGTAGGTGATCTTCTCCAGCACGCCGGCATCCTGGCAGCCGGGGATCTGGGCGTCGAACGGGAACTCGCGCTCCTCGGCCGGGGCGATCTCCTGGCGGGCCGAGCGGGCCTGGGCGGCGGACAGGCCGGCGGCGGTGGCGAGGCCCAGGAGGAGGGCGGCGAGGAGGGGGGTCTTGCGCATGGGCCGGTCCTTGAGCCCGGGCGGCGCCGGCCCGAAGGCGGCGCCCCGATCACCGGGCGAATGACGGTTGCTCTCTGCCCTGACACCAGGCTTCCGCCCGCGCCAAGTCAAGCTTCGGGGCGCGGCCCGCGGCGCTTTCACGGGGGCTGGTGTGCCGGGGGCACACCTCGACGGACCCGTTCCGCACCCATTCCCCGGGGAGCGCGCCCGCGCCGCGGTTTGCCTCGCCCCGGCGACGCACTAAGACGGACTCACCATCGCCGGAACAGACGTCAGCCCGCATGAGCACCGAGACCGCCCCCGAGACGAAGCCCGTCGGCCCCGGCGATCAGGTGCTCCTGGTCGACGGCTCGTCGTTCATCTTCCGGGCCTATTTCCAGTCGATCAACCAGCCCGAGCGCTACAATTTCCGGCCCTCGGACGGGCTGCCGACCGGGGCGGTGCGGCTGTTCTGCGCCAAGCTCGCGCAGTTCGTGCAGGAGGGGGCGGCCGGGGTGATGCCGACCCATCTCGGGATCGTGTTCGACAAGTCGGAGGGCTCGTTCCGGAAGGAGATCTTCCCGGATTACAAGGGCCACCGGCCCGACGCGCCCGACGACCTCAAGCGCCAGATGCCGCTGATGCGCGACGCGGTGCGGGCCTTCGGCCTGCACCCGATCGAGTTGCAGCGCTACGAGGCCGACGACCTGATCGCGACCTATTCCCGCCAGGCCGAGGCGCGGGGTGCGGGCGTCATCATCGTCTCGTCCGACAAGGACCTGATGCAGCTCGTCGGCGATCTCGTCCGGTTCTACGACTTCGAATCGGGCCAGAAGGGCAAGCCGGGCTACCGGCCGGAGCGCAACCTCGACCGGGCGGCGATCGTCGAGCGCTGGGAGGGCCTGGCCCCGGAGCAGATCGGCGACGCGCTGGCGCTGATCGGCGACACCTCCGACAACGTGCCGGGCGTGCCGGGCATCGGACTCAAGACGGCCGCTTCCCTCATCAAGGAATTCGGCAGCCTCGAGGCGCTGCTGGAGAAGGCGGCGACGATCAAGCAGCCCAAGCGCCGCGAGACCCTGCTCTCCCATATCGACCAGGCCCGGCTGTCGCGCCGCCTCGTCGCCCTCGACGAGCAGGTGCCGGTGCCGGTGCCGCTGGATGCCCTCGGGCTTCCGAAGCCCGACCCCGAGCGCCTCGTCGGCTTCCTGAAGGCGATGGAGTTCAACACCCTCACGCGCCGCATCGCCCAGATGCTGCATGTCGACCCGGAAGCGGTGCGGCCCGATCCCTCCCTGCTGCCGGAGGGCGCCGATACCGGCTTCTCCAACGAGAAGGGCGGCGGCGACGTGACGCCGTTCTTCGGCGATGCGCCTGATGGCGCGCCCGCCGAGGCGAAGGCGGAGGTCGATCCCTTCGCCGATCTCGACCTGCCGGATGCGCCGCCGAAGCCGAAGGCCCCTGCCGAGGCGACGCCGACGACCCTGGTGGCGGCCCGGGCGGCGGAGGCGGTGAAGCCCTTCGACACGGCGTCCTACGAGACCGTCACCACGGTCGAGAGCCTGGATTCCTGGATCGCCGAGGCGGTCGAGGCCGGGGTGCTGGCGGTCGATACCGAGACCACGGCGCTCGACGCCAACAAGGCCGACCTCGTCGGGGTGTCGCTCGCCACCGCGCCGGGCCGCGCCTGCTACATTCCGCTCAGCCATCGCGGCGGCGAGGACCTGTTCGGCGGCGGCCTGCTACCGGGGCAGCTCTCGTGGGAGGCCGTGCAGGCGCGCCTGAAGCCGCTCCTGGAGAACCCGGCGGTGCTCAAGGTCGGCCAGAACATCAAGTACGACTGGCTGGTGCTGGCCCGCCACGGCATCGAGGTCCGGCCCTTCGACGACACGATGCTGATCTCGTACGTGCTCGATGCCGGCAAGGGCTCGCACGGCATGGACGAATTGGCCCGCCGCCATCTCGGCCACCAGCCGATCACCTTCGCGGACGTGGCCGGGACCGGGCGCCAGAAGGTGACCTTCGACCGCGTCGCCCTCGACAAGGCGACGGCCTATGCGGCGGAGGACGCCGACGTGACCCTGCGCCTGTGGCGGCTGATGAAGCCGCGGCTCGCCGCCGAGCGCCGCGCCTCCGTCTACGAGACCCTGGAACGGCCGCTGGTGCCGGTGCTGGCGCGGATGGAGCGTGAGGGCATCAAGGTCGACCGCCAGATGCTGAGCCGGCTGTCGGGCGACTTCGCCCAGTCGCTGGCGCGGCTCGAGGACGAGATCCAGGAGATGGCGGGGGAGAAGTTCTCCGTCTCGTCGCCCAAGCAGATCGGCGACATCCTGTTCGGCAAGATGGGCCTGCCCGGCGCCAAGAAGACGCCGTCCGGCCAATGGGCGACCCCGGCGACCCTGCTGGAGGAACTGGCCGGCCAGGGCCATGAATTGCCGCGGAAGATCCTCGACTGGCGCCAGCTCTCGAAGCTGAAATCGACCTATACCGACAGCCTTCAGGAGCATGCCGACCGGGAGACCGACCGGGTCCACACCTCCTTCGCGCTCGCCGCGACCACGACGGGGCGGCTGTCCTCGTCGGACCCGAACCTCCAGAACATCCCGATCCGCACGGAAGAGGGACGGCGCATCCGCCAGGCCTTCGTGGCCGATGCCGGGCACAAGCTGATCTCGGCCGATTACAGCCAGATCGAGCTGCGGCTGCTGGCCCACATCGCCGACATCCCGCAGCTGCGCCAGGCCTTCGAGGAGGGCATCGACATCCACGCGGCGACCGCCTCGGCGATGTTCGGCGTGCCCCTCGGCCAGATGACCCCCGACCTGCGCCGACGGGCCAAGACGATCAATTTCGGCATCATCTACGGCATCTCGGCCTTCGGCCTCGCCGACCGGCTCGGCATCCCCCAGGGCGAGGCCTCGGCCTTCATCAAGCAGTATTTCGAGCGCTTCCCCGGCATCCGCGCCTATATCGACGACACCAAGAAAATCTGCCGCGACAAGGGCTACGTGACGACCCTGTTCGGCCGGGTCTGCCACTATCCGCAGATCCGCTCCAACAACCCGCAGGAGCGCGCCTCGGTCGAGCGCCAAGCGATCAACGCGCCGATCCAGGGGACGGCTGCCGACATCATCCGCCGGGCGATGGCCCGGATGGAGGGCGCCCTGTCCGAGGCCGGCCTCTCGACCCGGATGCTGCTCCAGGTCCACGACGAACTGGTGTTCGAGGCGCCCGACGACGAGGTCGAGCGGGCGCTGCCGATCATCGCCCGGGTGATGGAGGAGGCGCCGCACCCGGCGGTGAGCTTGCGGGTGCCGCTCGCCGTCGAGGCCAAGGCGGCGACGAACTGGCAGGAGGCGCATTGAACGGCGCCTCCGGTCTCACGCCACCTCGATCACGCCACCTCGATCACGCCACGTCGAGCCCCAGATCGACGATCGGGGCGCTGTGGGTGATCCAGCCGGTCGAGATCAGGTCGACCCCGGAGGCCGCGACGGCGCCGACCGTGTCGCGGGTGATCCGGCCGGAGGCTTCGCTGACCGCCCGCCCGTCGATCATCGCCACCGCGTGGCGCAGGGTCTCGGGTGGCATGTTGTCGAGGAGGACCGCGTCGGTGCCGACCGCCAGGGCCTCTTCGAGCTGGGCCAGGGTGTCGACCTCGACCTCGATCTTCACGAGGTGACCGACGCTCGCCCGGGCGCGCCGGATCGCCGGGCCGACGCCGCCCGCCACCGCGACGTGGTTGTCCTTGATCAGCACCGCGTCGTCGAGGCCGAAGCGGTGGTTGGCGCCGCCGCCGGCCCGCACCGCGTGCTTCTCTAGGATCCGCAGGCCCGGCGTGGTCTTGCGGGTGCAGACGATACGGGCCTTGCCGTGAGGCCGGGCCGCCTCGACCAGGGAGGCAGTGGCGGTGGCGACGCCCGACAGCCGGCACAGGAGGTTGAGGGCGACGCGCTCGGCCGAGAGGATCGCCCGGGCCGGCCCGTCGAGGGCGATCACCGCCTCGCCCGGGGCGATCGGGCTGCCGTCCGGCCGCAACACCCGGACCGTCACCGCCGGATCGAGGAGCCCGAAGGCGAGCGCGGCCGCCTGCGTGCCCGCCACTGTGCCGGACTGGCGGGAGACGATGGCGCCGGAGAACCGCGCCCCGGCCGGGACGATGCTGTCGGTGGTGAGGTCGCCGGCGCGGCCGAGATCCTCGAGGAGGGCGGCCCGCACGATCGGCTCGACGATCAGGCCGGGGAGCGACGGGAGAGGGAGCATGTCGGTCATCGGGCATCCTGGACGGTGAGGGGCATGGACCGGTCCCGGACGGCATCCGCCGTCGCCAGGGCCTGGCTCAAGGTGATCTCGGTCACCCGGGGCTCGCGCTGCTCCGGATGGTCGGCCCGCCAATGCGCGCCGCGGCTCTCCTCGCGCCCGAGGGCGGCGGCCGCCACGAGCAGGCCCGCGGTCGCCTCCGCCGAGCCGAGCCGCGCGAGGGCGGCGAGGCGGCCCGTCGCCCGGGCCAGCCCGGCCGCATGGCGCACCAGCCCGACCTCCGCCTCCATCAGGGCGCGGATCTCCGGCAGGGCATGGCAGTCCATCGGGGCATCGTGGGCGGAGGCCGGCTCCGGGCCGCCGCCCGTGACCATCCCGCGCGCCTGCAGGCCCTGAAGGTCCGCCGCGATCAGCGCCGCGAAGGCCATCGCCTCGAGGAGCGAGTTGCTGGCGAGGCGGTTCGCCCCGTGCAGCCCCGTGGCGGCGACCTCGCCGCAGGCCCACAGGCCGGGCAGCGAGCTGCGGCCGCGCCCGTCCACCCGGATCCCGCCCATATGGTAGTGGGCGGCCGGCCGCACGGGGATCGGCCGTGCCGCCGGATCGAGCCCGGCGGCGCGGCAGAGGGCGGCCACCGTCGGGAAGCGCCGCGCCACGTCGAGGCGGCGGGCGTCGAGGAAGACCGCCTCGCCGCGGCCTGTGCGGAGCGCGATCGCCCGGGCGACGACGTCCCGCGGCGCCAGCTCCGCCCCGGCGATGCCGGCCATCACCCGGCCGCCGTCCGCGTCGATCAGGATTGCGCCCTCGCCGCGCAGGGCCTCGGTGGCGAGGGGCAGCGGGCCGCTCGACCGGACGGCGATCGCGGTCGGGTGGAACTGCACGAATTCGGGGTCGCGCAGGACGGCGCCCGCCCGCGCCGCCAGGACGAGCCCGGACCCGACCGCCCCCGCCGGGTTCGTGGTCGAGCGGTAGAGCCCGCCGAGACCGCCGGTCGCCAGCACCACCGCCCGCGCCGGCAGGGCGACGCAGCCCCGACCGGTCCGGGCGACGAGGCCGGTCACCCGGCCTTCGGCATCCTGCATCAGGGCCGCCGCCCGCCCGACCACGACCGTGACCGACGGGCAGGAGCCCGCCGCCCGGGCGAGCACCCGCAGCACGGCGGCCCCGGTGGCGTCGCCCCCGGCCTTCACGATCCGGCGGCGGCCATGGGCGGCCTCCAGGCCCAGCGCCAGGGCGCCGTCCGGTCCGCGGTCGAAGGCGAGGCCGAGCCCGGTCAGCCACTCCACCAGGCCGGGCCCGGCTTCGGCGACGCGCCGCGCCACCTCCGGGTCGCTCAGGCCGGCGCCGGCCGCGAGCGTGTCGGCGGCGTGCAGGGCCGGGTCGTCGTCCGCCCCGATCGCCGCCGCGATGCCGCCCTGCGCCCAGGCCGTCGCGGTCTCCTCGCCCAGGGGAGCGGATGCCAGCAGCGTGACGGGCAACGGCGCGAGCCGCAGGGCCGTGGCGAGGCCGGCGACGCCGGCCCCGACCACGACGACGCGATCGGCCGTCATGGCCGCACCGCCAGCATGCGCTCGACCGCGCGCCGCGCCGGGGCGATCAGGTCGTCCGGCACCGTGACCTCGTGGGTCATGGTTTCCAGGCTGCGCCGGATCTTCCCGAGGCTGATCCGCTTCATATGCGGGCAGAGGTTGCATGGCTTGACGAACGCCACGTCCGGGTTGCGGACCGCCAGGTTGTCGGCCATCGCGCATTCGGTGATCATCACCACCTGCGCCGGCCGGCGC